>DASWCA010000415.1:0-4874 GCA_036390355.1 Acidobacteriaceae bacterium | reverse complement strand
CACGAGGATTGTATCGAGTACGGGCGATCTGTGGGGAATTGGCCGGCGTTCGAAGACTCTCCCGGAGCGCTGCAGTATTTGAAGAAGTATTTCAAGCTGGTCATACTCTCCAACGTGGACAACGAGAGTTTCCAGGCAAGCAATCGGAAGCTGCAGGTGGAGTTCGATGCGATCTACACCGCGGAAGACGTCGGGTCTTACAAGCCGTCAGCCCGCAATTTCGATTACATGATCGAGAAGCTGGAAGGGGTCGGTGTGAAGAAACAAAAGATCCTGCATACGGCGGAGAGCATGTTCCACGACCACAAGCCGGCAAACGATCACGGGTTGAAGTCCTGCTGGATCTACCGGCGGCACGCCCAGCAGGGTTTTGGTGCCACCATGAATCCGGGCGAGGTGCCGCAGGTCGACTTCAAATTCAACAGTATGCTCGAACTCGTAAAGGCCCATCAGGAGCAACTGCGGGTCAAATGATCCGCCGGTGCGTGTTGCGTCGACACCCCCGCGCGTGAGCTAACGATCGGGACCTTGATTTCGACACGCGGTGGGGCTTTGGCCATGCCAGCGCCTGAACGCTCGACTGAAGGCGCTCAGTTCGGAATAGCCAAGCATGAGTGCGATGGTCGTCAGATCGTAGTCGGAACTCTCGACATGGCGCCTGGCTACGGTCTGCCGCACGGACAATACGAGCTCATCATAGGCCACGTTGCATTCCCTTAGCTGCCGGCGAAGACCATGCACCGTGAGGCCGATGCGCCTGGCTACGGCGCCGATGGACGCGTCACCGCCCTTGCACTGGCTCTCGATTGCATGCGCGAGCAGGCCCAGCCTGCTGTCCCGGCTGCTGCACAGGTCGGCTTCGCGATCCCCGAGCTGATGGCTGATCAAGGCCTGAGCCTCGGCGAAGAGGCGCGCGTTTTGCCGGGGCATCGGCAGGTCGAGAACCCTGGAATCGATCAGGATCGCATTGGTATTCTGATCGAAGACCGTCTCTCCGAATACTGTTTGATACTCCCTCCGCAGGCCCCCGCGACCATGCTCGAAATGAGTTTCAAGGGGCTGCCACGCGCGGCCAAGAAAATGTCGAATCAACCCGCACAGCGCCGCGATCGTCAACTCGGCGTCCTGGTGCTTGTGCGTGATGCGGGCATCGCAGATCTGATATTCGAGCGAGGCGAAACCGCGGTGGACGGTGAACTGCAGGCTGGAGTTTTCCTGGATCCAGCGGTAACTGCGCGCAAGCGCCGACAGCGCATCGCGAACGGTTGGGGCGCTTGCGACCAGCGTACCAACCGCGCTGAAATGCTCCGGCGTGAACCACTGGCCAAAGCGTGCCCCGAAAAAATCGTCGCCGGTTTCACGCGCGGTTGTGTCGAACAGCCGACAGTAATCGGCGAGCCCCAGGCGCAGCGACGGGTCGGCAATCCCAGCCGGATCGACGTCGGCAAGTTCGAGGACACGGTGCGAGTTGATGCCGGTTGCCGCGATTGCGCGCTCAATGTCCCGCGCTGCCGCGGCCAGGATCAGCGGGTCCGTTACGGGCTGCACTATCGAACGTTTCGACATTGGCGATCCCACCCGGCCGGCGCCTCACCTGCCGGCCTCGATCGTCCTCGCCCCTATATTGGCAAGTTTTTCCTGCAGACCTTGAGAGATGTCAAGCGGCGGAGCAGGCGTGCGGTTCATGAAGTATGCGAACCGGTATGGCTCGCCAATGCGCAGTGGCGCTGCGGGAGCCCATCGCAATCTGCATACTCAACGATGCGCAAAACCTACGAGCTTTCGCGGCGGGACCTGGTTGGAGCGACGGCGCTATCCATCGTCAGCGGCGCCGTTGGGGTTTCGCCGGCAGCCGGAACGATGGTGCAAATCGCAGAGCATGACGGCCGTAGCGGCGGAGGAACGATGACCTTCGATGAATATTCGAGCCTCGATGCTGTCGGTCTCTCCGAACTTGTCCGTCGGCGTGAAGTCAGTCCGCCCGAACTCGCGCAAACGGCGCTGGCCGCTATCGCCGCGGTCAATCCGAAGATCAACGCCGTCGTGGAAACCTTTCCGGAGCGAGCTGCGAGCGCGACGGGATCCGGTCCGCTGGGCGGTGTTCCGTTTCTGCGCAAGGATATCCTCATTCAGGAGGAGGGCGGCCTGACCGAGTTTGGCAGCAGGCTTGCCGCCGGCTTGAGAATGCCCAATGCGAGCGAGCTCGCTCTGCGCCATCGGCGCGCCGGCCTCGTTATACTTGGGCGGACGACGACACCCGAGCTGGCGTTCAACGCCACCACGGAGAATGTGAAGGATGGTCCGACGCGCAATCCATGGGACGTGAATCGGAGTGCCGGCGGATCCAGCGGCGGCTCAGCGGCGATCGTCGCGGCAGGAGCCGTTCCGGCGGCGCACGGCAACGATGGCGGCGGTTCGATTCGAATTCCAGCCGCGTGTTGTGGAATTGTCGGCCTGAAGCCCACACGCGGACGCGTCCCGCTCGGCCCCGACCACGGCACGGTACTTCTGGGTCTCGTGGCCGAGCACGCGTTAACCCGCACGGTGCGCGACAGCGCGGCCATACTGGATGCCACGCAAGGCGCCAGTCCTGGCGATCCCTATGTTATTGCACCGCCGACCCGACCGTTCTCCGAGGAGATCGGAGCGCCTGCCGGACGCCTGAAGATTGCCTACACCAACAAGGCGTGGACCGGGGTGAGCGTCGACCCGGAGATTGCAGCGGCTGCTGATCGAATAGCCAGGCTCTGCAGCGACCTTGGTCACGACGTTACGGAAGCCGCGCCCGTGATCGACGCAGAGCCTTTCGGCCTTGCCACCCAGAATATCTGGTGTGGATTCCTCGCCTTCGGGATTGAGGCCCTGGCGGCTGCCATGGGAAGAAGCCCCGGTCCTGAGACGCTTGAGGCGAGCAGTCTTGCATGCTTCGAATATGGCAAATCGCTGACAGCCGGTGATCTCTACCGGGCCGAGGATGTCATGAACCGGGTGTCGCGCAAGGTTGCTGCCTTCTTCGAGTCATACGATGTGCTGCTGACGCCAACCATTGCCCGGCGCACACTTCCAATTGGCGATGCTCTCCTCAACGGTAGTGCATCTGATCTAACCGCGGAGAAGTGGGTTCGACAGATCTTCACCTACGCGCCGTTTACTTCGCTCTTCAACACGACGGGGCAGCCTGCCATTTCGCTGCCGCTGGAGCAGGACAGTGATGGGCTGCCCGTTGGAATGCAGTTCGTGGCCCGCTACGGCGAGGAAGCAACGCTGTTCCGGCTTGCCGCCTCGCTTGAGCAGGCGAAACCGTGGAACGACAGGCGCCCGGCGATCTGGGCCGCCCGGTTTTCCTGATATCCAGGCACGTGCTCGAAGTGCGAGGTATCGAAGAGACGTCTTGCCATGAATTGGATCGTTGCTTCGCTATCCGGAGGTCCAATGAAGAATTTTCTAGTGCTCCTTATATTGGCGAGCTGTTGGATGTGGCAGGCCAGCGCTGCGCACGCTTGTTCCTGCGAACCCAGCTCTCCCGCGGCCGGCTTCGACCGCGCCCAATACGTATTTACCGGGCAAGTCGTGAAAGCAGACGCGCACGCCTGGCTCGTTGAGGTCGAGCGGGTGTGGAAGGGGCATGAGAAACTCGCTCGCACCATCAAGCTGATGGACGTCTATGCCACCACGGACTGCGAGTTCTTTTTCCAGCTTGGGCAGCGCTATCTCTTTTTCACGATTTTGGCGAAAGGCGGTCGGGAGGTGTTTTACCACCCGCAGGTCTGCAACTGGATCAAACCCTTGCAATCGACGCGCGTTCCCGGAGACGGGAAAGAGTCCCTGTGGTTGGAGGACTTGATCGCTCGGGACCATGGCCCGGGAGAACCACCCCGCGACGAGCACCGTTGAAGGCGCATGTTGTCGACATGGCACCGCATCAGTTTGATCTGCGATAGGCAGCACAAGGACCATCGGTGAAACACGACTCGGGCAGGGCACAGGGTTCATGTGGAAGGTCGGCGAGCAATATTATCTCGTGACGAACTGGCGCGTGCTTTGCTGACAAGGTGTGGAAGGCGCCAATTCCTTGTCGGAGAAATCATGCCAACGTTGGCAAACGCTTCATTGACCGCCGACGCTTGCAGCGCTGAATTCACAACGAGGCAGTCTTCTAGTTGGAGCTCCCAGAACATTCGGGGCTTCTCTTCAAAGTTTTCGATCGGATCCTGACGTGCTCGCCGCCAGGAAATCTCGTCGAGCGAGAGCCCCGGCGAAGTGGACTGACCCCAAATGGTCGGCCACTTCGAATTCCTGAAAGGCAACACCGATCGAAGTCGGCTTGGAGCTGGCGGAGCCGGTCGACCATAACGGGCGTTAATTGTGTGATCAAAATAGATCCTTGGGCCGGCCTTGTTATAGTCGGCCACTCGGAAACGCATCTATGGACGCTGGCGCAGTGCTCAGGATTGGAGTCATCTCAGATACCCACGGTCTCCTGCGTCCCCAGGTTGAGCAATGGCTCGCAGGCGTGGCGCATATCATCCACGCCGGTGATATCGGTCGCCCAGAAGTTATTGCCGGGCTCCGCCGGATTGCGCCTGTCACTGCGATCAGGGGCAACGTCGATACCGGCGATTGGGCAGAGCACTATCCCGACACCCACACGGTAAGGCTCGGCGGCCGCTCAATCTACGTTCTGCACGACCTTCAGGAACTGCAGCTCGATCCGGCGTCGCACGGAGTGGACGTGGTCATTTCCGGCCACTCGCATCGACCGCGGATCGAGACCATTGACGGGGTGCTCTATCTCAATCCGGGAAGCGCCGGGCCACGGCGCTTCAACTTGCCCGTCACTCTTGCGACTCTGGAGCTGAACGCAAGCCGCCTTA
>DASWCA010000414.1:0-3869 GCA_036390355.1 Acidobacteriaceae bacterium | reverse complement strand
CTGCAAAACCGGAGGGGAGCGTCACATCCGAGGCCCGGCTCTTCAACGAGGCCAGGATATCGGACGCCATACGAGGCTCGTTCTTGCTGAGCGCACGAAGCACCGCGACCGTCTCCGATCCGTTGTCGATGCGGACCTCTTCCCCAGCGCGCACCTTCGCCATGATGGCGGCGAAGTTGAGGGCGGCCTCAGCCTCCGAGATGTGGATGATCGCCATATCGCAATGATAAGCCTTCCATCTCCGGTTCGCAGTTCATTTCTTTGAGCCAGGCGTCCCAGGCTGCGAGGGCGCGGTCGCACTGGATGCGGTGGCGTTCCTTCTTGTCGCGGATCTTCTTGCGGAGCTCTTCCTCCAGCGGTGGAAGCAGGTCGAAGGTGATGTTGGCGGGTTGGAAGCGCTTGCTCTCCGCATGCGTAATGTAGTGCGTCAGCGAGCCGTTTGCAGACTCGCGCGGGGCGGGCACTGGCTGTTGGCCGCGTGCAAGCGCAGCGGCGTAGCGTCCGGCGAGCATGCCTGACGCGATGGACTCGGTGTAGCCCTCGACCCCGGAGAGCTGTCCGGCGATCAGGATGCTGGGATGCGCGCGGAGCTGGAGCGTCTCGGTGAGCAGTGTGGGAGCGTTGATGTAGGTGTTGCGGTGGATCTGGCCATAGCGCAGGAACGTCGCGTTCTCGAGGCCGGGGATCAGGCGGAGCACGCGCGCCTGCTCGCCGAACTTGAGGTGATTCTGGAAGCCGACGAGGTTGTAGCTGTCGGCGCGGAGATTCTCCTGGCGGAGTTGCACGACGGCGTAAGGCCAGCGGCCAGTCGTCGGATCGGTCAGGCCTACAGGCTTCATCGGGCCGAAGCGGAGCGTGTCGCGGCCGCGGCGGGCAGTCTCTTCGATCGGGAGGCAACCTTCGAAGTAATGCAGTTGTGAGTTGTCAGTTGTCAGTTGTGAGTTGGGCTGGCAGCCAGAGATTGCCTCCCACGACTTCGGCTCTACTGCCTCCGCGCTCAAGAGGGCGTCGAGGAAGCGGTCGTATTCTTCTTTGGTGAAGGGGCAGTTGATGTAGTCGGCGGTGCCTTTGTCGTAGCGGGCGGCGAAGTAGACCTTCTCCATGTCGATGGTCGTGGCGTCGACGATCGGCGAGATGGAGTCGTAGAAGGCAAGGTGATTCGATCCGGTCAGGCGCTGGAGTTCCGCGGCAAGCGCAGGCGAGGTCAGCGGACCCGAGGCGAGGATGGTGATCGCGGTGTCATCGCCGGAATCAAGTGTCGTGACCTCTTCGCGATGGACGGTGATGCGCGGTTCCGCGGCGATGCGGGCGGCGACGCGACGGGAGAATTCGACGCGGTCGACGGCGAGCGCGTGGCCGGCGGGAACGGCCGAGGCGTCGGCTTCGGCGAGGAGGACGGATCCGGCGCGGCGCATCTCCTGCTTGAGAAGCCAGGGCGCGGTACTTTCCGACTCGGACTTGAGCGAGTTGGAGCAGACCAGCTCGGCGAAGTCGGAGGTCTGGTGAGCCTCGGTGGAGCGAACCGGGCGCATCTCGTAGAGCGCGACTTCACAGCCGAATGAGGCGGCTTGCAACGCAGCTTCGGGACCGGCGAGGCCTGCGCCGATGACCCGAATTTTTTTTGTATCCGGCATGCAATCCGATCCGGGCTGGCTGAGTGTGGAGGGGGTGGAAGATGGCGGTCCCGCCCCGGTGTACTTAAGTCTCAAAGTATTCAAAACAAATAACTAAAATGGTATAGACCAAAGCTAAAGTATTGAAACTACTAGCGCGAAGTACGCATTTTCTGTAAAGTCTTCCATCCATAGAGCTTAGGAGCGTTTTCCGCAGGTTTGGCGGATGCACGCAGACTAAGCTCCTAGATTGCCCCCTATCTTTAATTGTACGCCCGGTGTCAAGCCTTTCGGCGGATTTGGAGGGGTGGCTGCGCGGACTGCTGGGACCAAAAGCAGCCCAGAGGTGTCGAGGATTCTAAGAGTCACGACAGGCATGGTGGCCCACCCTCTACGAGGGAAACGTAAAGGGTGGGCCACCCGTTTGGGAGTCTGCTGTCAGTGCTTCTTCGCCTTGGCGGAGGCGGGTGGACCGGGCGGTACTTCCGAGGTGGCGATGTCGGCGACTGCCTTCCACGATCCGTCAGCCTGCTTTCTATACGTCGTGACGTAACTGCCGCGATCGTTGATGGGCTTCTTTGTCTTCGGATCGGTCACCGTCAGGGTGTAAGAACCCTGGCTGTATCCGAGGTCTCCCGAGGAGGCTACATCGACTCTGGACGACTGGAATTTGAGCGAGAGGGCGGGGTCGGCAAGCATGCCAGCGAGCGATTTCTGGATGGCATCCTTACCGGAGGTGGCTGGCCCTCCCGGGACCATCAGGACAGCGTCATCGGCGTAATGGGCCATAATCTTGGCGGCGTCTTTGGAGGCCCAGTCCTGGACCCATTGGGTTTCGTAGTCCTGAATGGCCTTGACGTCGGCGTCGTGGGTATTGGGAGCGGGAGTGGGAGTGGAATTGCAGGCGATCAGCGTAAGGGCGACCGCAGTGGCGGCGCAAAGAGTTGCGATACGGTTCATTTGTATTTCCTCGAATGGGGATTTTGCGAAACGTGGCCCGTGCTGCTGGAGAGGGCGCCTGCGAGGATCGGCGATCGCGCTGGATAGCTCAGAGGGGCGGCGTCGACGAGGTTCGCCGGCGGGGAGAACCCTTGTGCTGGAAACGAAGGAACCATACTGCCTGAAGTTGCGTCCGTTTTCCAGTGGGGATTATGGGGTTGCCGGGGGCAATGGGGTGGTAAGGACCTTTGCGGGGCGGATTGAACTTTTCGGCGAGGGGCTGCGTAGAATGCCATTGTGCGGACGTAGGCTTCTGGAAACCCGCAATCGAGGCTCGGATGATTTGCCTGATTCTGCTGGTTCTGCTGTTTTCGCGGCGGTGCTGGGGCTGGTATGGGTATCACCCGTACGGCTATGGTTATCAACCTTACCCTTACCCTTGTCACCCTTATCCCTATCCGTATGGGGCTTACACGCCGTATGACCCTTATTGGCGAGCCCGCTATTACGGGTATGGCTACGGGTACGGATACGGCTACCGCGGCTGCTACTGGTAGAGCGTCTTTCGCGAAATCACTGGAATGAACTCGGACCGGTCCAAGGATCGGGTCTGCCGGCAGAGGTGTGCCTGCCGCTATGACGGAGCGAGGTGTGCGAGGGATGGCAGCGCGTCGCCGGAGACGCGCATGATGGTCCACTCGGACATTGCGGTGGCGCCGAGTGAGTTGTAAAAGTCGATGGCGGGCTGGTTCCAGTCGAGGACGGACCATTCGAAGCGGGGGCAGCCTTCGGCGACGGCGATGGCGGCTACGGCGGAGAGAAGGGCCTTGCCGATGCCTTTGCCGCGGAAGTGTGGTTTTACAAACAAATCTTCGAGGTAAATGCCCGCATGGCCGCGCCAGGTGGAATAGTTGTAGAAGTACAGTGCAAAACCTGCTGGGGAGCCGTCGTATTCAGCGATGAGGCAATGGAAGCGGCGAGGCTCGGAGAAACCATCGCGGAGAAGGTCCTCGTGGGTGGCGACGGCGGAGGCAGGCTCGCGTTCGTAGTCGGCGAGTTCGCGGATGAAGGCAAGGATCTGCGGAATGTCGGCGGGAGTGGCGGGTCGGATATTGAGCATGCAGAGATGATTCTAGTTGGATGGGTGGCTGGCGGTGGTTGTTCCCTCGGGTTTTACGGCCCTCCGGACAAAATGCGGGGATTCTTCGCTGCGCTCAGAATGACAAGCCAAAGGATGGAACGAAAGCTGAGGAACAGAAAACTGACAACCTGTAACTGACAACCTGCAACTGCCTCACTTCCGCGGGTGGCTCGACG
>DASWCA010000413.1:0-1734 GCA_036390355.1 Acidobacteriaceae bacterium | reverse complement strand
CGGCCTGAAGTTTCTCGCCGCTTGTAATGGGACGACGGCGGGAGGCGGTTACGAGCTGGCGCTGGCTTGCGATGAAATCATTCTGGTGGACGACCGCTCATCGGCCGTCAGTCTGCCGGAGCTTCCGTTGCTGGGCGTTCTGCCGGGAACAGGCGGACTGACTCGGGTGACGGACAAGCGCAATGTACGCCGCGACCATGCCGACATGTTCTGCACCAATCCGGATGGTGTTCGCGGTCAACGCGCAAAGGAGTGGCGCCTCGTCGATGACGTCGTTAAGCCTCAGCAGTTTGCCGAGCACATCAAACAACGTGCGTTGAAACTTGCCGCAGAGAGCGATCGTCCTGCAGGAGCAAAAGGCGTGGCTTTGACGCCGTTGAAGCGCACGATCGATGAAGTGGGGCTGCACTACGGAAGCGTCGATGTGCAACGGAATCGCGAGGTACGCACAGCAACCATCACGGTGCGTGCGCCGGAGTCCGTAACTGAGCAGAGCATGGAAGAAGCTATTGCGGCTGGCGCGAATTGGTGGCCACTGCAAATGGCGCGAGAGCTGGATGACGCCATTCTGACTTTGCGTGTCAACGAACTGGATTTGGGGCTCTGGGTCATCAAGACGGCCGGAAATTCGGACGCCATTCTCGCCTTTGACGAATTCATTTTGAATCAGCAGGACCATTGGTTCGTGCGCGAAGTGCTGGGAATGATGCGCCGGACCTTGGCGCGGATCGACGTCACGTCCCGTTCGATCTATGCCATCGTAGAGCCCGGGTCCTGCTTTGCCGGAACGCTACTGGAATTGGCCCTCGCTGCTGACCGCATCTACATGCGCGATTCGCAGGAAGGCGCAAGTATCGCGAGCATGATGCTTTCGAAAATGAATTTCGGTCCGCTGCCGATGGTGAACAAACTTTCTCGGCTGGCAGCGCGATTCTACTGTGATGAGGCACAGATGCAGAAGTTGCACGGCGCGATTGGAAAGAAGCTTTCCGCTCACGAGGCGCTGGACGCAGGCCTGGTTACCGCCACACCGGATGATCTCGACTGGGAAGATGAAATCCGCCAGGCCATCGAGTCGCGTGCGGCGCAATCGCCCGATGCCCTGACAGGGCTTGAAGCAAACTTGCGATTTGGGCCGAAGGAGACGCTGGAGACTCGCATCTTCGGCCGCCTCTCCGCCTGGCAGAACTGGATCTTCAACCGCCCGAACGCTGTCGGTACGAACGGCGCGCTCAAAGTGTATGGAACCGGTGCGCCAGTGAAATTCAACTGGGAGAGAGTTTAATGGGCCGCCGCGAGGCTGGACCTCTGAGGAGATCGCCATGATTAACTACACGGAAAAAATTCCCAACAATGTCGATTTGGGCAGGGACCGTGTGCTGCAGCGCGCCCTCGAGCATTGGCAGCCTGCTTACATGGGCTGGTGGTATGACATGGGCCCGAACGAGAGCCACAACTACGAGGTGTACCTGCGAACGGCCATCAGCGTCGAGCCCGACGGCTGGGCGCAGTTCGGCTACGTGAAGATGCCCGAATACCGCTGGGGCATTTTTCTGCAGCCGCGTGACGAGAAGCGCGAAGTGAATTTTGGAGTTCACAAAGGACAACCTGCCTGGCAAGAGGTGCCCGGCGAATACCGTTCGACTCTACGGCGCGTGATCGTAACGCAGGGCGATACCGAGCCGGCTTCGGTGGAACAGCAACGGATGCTGGGTGCCTCTTGTCCGTCGATGT
>DASWCA010000412.1:0-7507 GCA_036390355.1 Acidobacteriaceae bacterium | reverse complement strand
GTCAGCTACATGACGAAGGCGACGCCCGAATCGCAACTTACCGGGCTGGTCTACGGCTCAACCGTCATTCCCCACGATGGGTCGAGAAATGTATTTGAGAAGCCAATCTTCTGGGCAGTCGTGATCGCCACGATCCTCTTCGTCCTCAATATCTGGCTCTGGTAACACTTTTGCTCATCATTCAATGTTTGTCATTCTGAACGCAGTGAAGAATCCCCGTATTCCGGCCGTAGCGCCACAACCGTTACCGGCATCCAACAATCGATCTGACGAAGGAATCCATATGACCGAAGCTCCCCATCCCCATCACGTAGACCCCAGCACTGAGCAGGCGCTGTCGATCTGGTTCTTTGTCGGCATCCTTATGCTCTCGTGCGGCCTCATCATTTTCTGCGAGGGCATCTACGAGTTCTCGCACCCCGGCACGACGGTCCTCGCGGAGCTGCATCCGGCCTTCTGGTGGGGGATGCTGATGACCGCGTTTGGCGCCTTCTACACCATCCGCTTCCGGCCTGGAAAAGACTAGAGGCTTAACACGGACGACACCGGTTTATCCGATCCAGGACCAATGTTGTCTTTGGATAGGTGCCGCACAACGTCATACTTCTTTTTTCTTTATCTTAATTTCTGATCGGTAACATTGGTGCAAACCGGTGTTAGGCCTCTTCAACCGGCCACGCAGGCCAAGGAGTTTCAAAGAAATGTCCCGACCAATGACCATGGGAGTCCTCGTAGGCAATCGCGGATTCTTCCCCTCGCACCTCGCCACCAGCGGCCGTCTCGAAATCATCGCCGCACTCGAAGCCGCAGGCATCAAGCCCATCGTGCTGCATCCGGACGTCACCGCCCACGGTGCGGTTGAGACCTATGAGGACGCGAAGAAGTGCGCCGCGCTGTTCAAAGCGCATGCCGCCGAGATCGACGGCCTCATCATCACGTTGCCGAATTTCGGTGAAGAGCGCGGCCTGGCCGACGCGATCCGTCTCGCCGACCTGCGCGTACCAGTGCTGATTCAGGCCACACCCGACACGCCGGGCAAGATGGGTATCGCCTTCCGCCGCGACAGCTTCTGCGGCAAGATGTCGATCTGCAATAACCTGAAGCAGTACGGCATCCCGTATTCGCTGACGACGCTGCACACCGAGGCGCCTGACTCACCCGAGTTCAAGGCTGATCTGGCTTGGTTCGCCGCGATCTGCCGTACCGTGCGCGGTCTGAAGAACGTCCGCTTCGGCGCAATCGGCGCGCGTCCCACCGCGTTCAACACCGTTCGATATTCCGAGAAGCTGCTGGAGCGTTCCGGCATCACCGTCGAAACGCTCGATCTCTCCGAAGTGATGGGCCGCATCGGGCGCATGGCGGACAACGACGACGCCGCGCAGGAAAAACTCGCCGCAATCAAGAAGTACATCCCCGTCGGATCGACCCCAGAGGCCGCGCTGATGAAGATGGCCAAGCTCGGCGCGGTCATCGATCACTGGATGAAGGCCAGCGAACTCACGGTGTCCGCCGTCCAGTGTTGGACCTCGATCGAAGAGTTCCTCGGCATCGTTCCCTGCACCGTCATGTCGATGATGAGCGAAAACCTCATCCCGTCCGCCTGCGAGGTCGATGTGCTCGGCACGCTCTCCATGTACGCGTTGACGCTCGCCAGCGAGACGCCCTCCGCGCTGCTCGACTGGAACAATAACTACGGTGAAGACCCGAACAAGGCCGTCTGCTTCCACTGCTCCAACCTGCCCAAGCACTTCTTCAAGGAAGGCGTGAAGATGGACTACCAGCTCATCATCGCGGGCACGGTGGGCAAGGAGAACACACATGGCACACTCGAAGGTACCGTCAAGGCCGGCCCCATGAGCTTCGCTCGCTTCTCGACCGACGACTTTACCGGCATCATTCGCGGCTACGTCGGCGAGGGCGCGTTCACTAACGATCCGCTCAACACCTTCGGCGGCGCAGGCGTGGTCGAGATTCCAAACATGCAGCAGCTCCTCCACTACATCTGCGAGCAGGGCTTCGAACACCACGTCGCCGCCAACTTCTCCACCACCGCCGCGCCGGTCTACGAGGCAGCCAGCAAATACCTCAACTGGCCGATGCACTGGCATAAGTAAAACTCGCGACAACTGTGATAACTATCACAGCTTTGCAGCCTGCAAGTCACTAACCTTTTGTCCATAGGGGTCATGTAGAGCTGTATGTTGCCCATTGTCCTGCCGCCTCTCGAGAAGGCGGCATGGCTTTTTAAGCGTCCCTCTCACTCTGCCCCTCCCGCGGCCGCCAAAACGGCATCCCGCGGCGGTCCATTCTATTTGCGAAATCCGGCAATCTCCGCCATACTTAGGTGTTGGGTTGTGTGAGCTGTGGTCCCGCACGCTTTATCCAGTGGACTGCTCGAGTTCATCTCTTCGCCCACATACATCGTTTTCTCCGAGAGGTATTCCAAGTGTTGATGATTCGTCTGGCGCGCGTTGGCGCCCGTAAGCAGCCCCATTACCGCGTTGTAGTCATCGAGAAGGACCGGGCTCGCAACGGCCGCTCCGTCGAAGTGGTCGGCACCTACAACCCCCGCACATCGCCCGCTTCGCTCGAACTCAAGCGCGACCGCATCGACTATTGGGTCGGCAATGGAGCACAGTTGTCGGATCGCGTGGGCAAGCTGTTCGCCCAGCCGGCAGCAGAGCCAGTTAGCGCTGCCTAATAGTGGTGCCTAGTAACTAAGTAGTTATCTAGTAACCTGTTTCCAGTGCCCAAAGAATGTTGTTCTGACAACCTTCTGACAATCGGATTGCCCTTTCTTCGCGTAGACTCTTTTGCAGGCTTGCAAGCTTGCGTGTGTCATCGCCTGAAATCTCCCCGCAGGGCGCTGCCGCGGCGCTGTACCGGCGAAAGCCTTTCTACCCCTGAAGACCTCACCCAGAATTGAGGCGACGGGCCGATCGGGACCGGGGCAGCATACTCCTAAGAGGTGTCTGTGATGAACGAAGCTACGCCAACTGCCTCCGAACCATCAGAGCTGATGAAGCAACTTATCCTGGAGATCGTCCAGGCGTTGGTAGATCAGCCCGAGGACGTTTCGGTCGAGATGATTGACGACCGCGACTCCACCGTCATACGCCTGCGTGTCGCTCACCAGGACATCGGCAAAGTCATCGGTAAACAGGGTCGCACCGCACGCTCGCTGCGCACGATCCTGGGCGCCGCGAGCATGAAGCTGCACCATCGGTTCGCGCTCGATATTCTGGAAGACGACGAAGGCCGGCCAGCGAGCTAGCGGCCGCCGGAGTATCTTCCTCAGGCCTTTGCTCGGCCCCGCGCTGCACTCCAGCGGCTTCGAGACTCTCTCCCTGCGCCGGGAACGTTTGACGCAGGTAACATGCAATCCATGGAATCTGCTTCGCAATGGATCGTGCTCGCTCAGATCCTCCGGCCTCAGGGGCGTCGCGGAGAGGTTCTCGCAGACCTGTTTACCGACTTCCCTGACCGCTTCGACCGGCAGCCGCGGGTGTGGCTCGCTCCCCCAGGCTTCGCAGACAACACTGCGAAAGGCTCAAAGCCCGCCGGGTCAGCCGAGCAGGCTGAAGTGACATCTCATTGGCTTCCTGTCGGCAGAAACGCCGGCCGAATCGTTCTCCACTTCGCGGGCATCGACACCATCGAGAAGGCCGAATCACTTGCCGGCAAAGAAGTGATCGTCCCGCTTGCTGAGCGCCTCCCGCTCGAGTCAGGCGCGGCTTACATCTCCGACCTGCTCGGATGCACTGTCTACGATCGCGGCATGGCGTTGGGCGTGGTGGAGGACGTTGAGTTCCCTACTTCGCCCGACGGTTCGCGCCGCCTTGGCGAAGCTGCTCCGCTGCTCGCCATTAGATCGGCTGAAGGCGAGGAGATTCTCATCCCATTCGCCAGCGCATATCTGATCGAGCTCGACGTGGCCGCCAAAGCGGTCCGCATGGCGCTTCCTGAAGGGCTGGCCGGGATCAATCAGAAATCCGGCGGGTCCGTCACAAAGGACTGAAGCCCGCCGGATACGGCGGAATCGTTAGAACCGGTAGGAAACGCCGGAGCTGATGATCGGGTAGATCTGAAAACGCTTGGCGTCTTCGTTGATCTTGGCTTGCTGCTGCGCAATGTTTTGCTGAACGCTTGGATCGTTCACGCTTCCGCATCCGCTGGTCTGGCATACCGATCCTGCAAGATTGATCTGGATCGTGTTATGTCCCGTGTAGGCAGCGCCGATATCAAACGGCACGCTCCAGTGACGGTTCTCGCGGCGCGTAATCATATTGCCGAATCCGACAGTCAGCGCCGGCATGATCGAGCGGCTGAATGCGATGGAGCCGGATCCGTGCACAGGATCGCTCGGACTGCTGATGTAGTCCGTATCGTTCTCGGTGAACGTGTTTCCCCCCGGAACAAACATCGTCGCGGCCACGGTGCTCCTGAAGATCAGGATGCCGGGGCTCACGTGGAAGCTGGAGTGGCGGAACGGGAAGACGTCGACCTGCGCCGTGCCCGACTTCATATGCAGCGAGGCGTAGTAGTTCGTACCATCGCTGGTCAAGCCATAGCCGAAGTTGAAGAAGTGAGCGCCTCCGCGCAGGTTCATCCAGCGTGTAATTGGAGTGGCAATCTGCCCGCCGTAGCCCAGCGTACCAATCTTGGTGGCGATCGCAATGCGTGAGAATGGCAGCACCCGCCCGCTGTCCTGCGAGGTGTTCTTCGTGGGCAAAGGCGGTGGTACCGCGATAATTTTGGACGACTCGGCCGAGGAACTCATCGACGACGATTCAGTGGCAGCCAGGCTGGCCGACCACAGTGTGTTGACTCCGGTCAGGTTCGAGGAGGCGACCTCGAAGCTCGAATTCCGTGAAGATCCCTCGCGGGACTGGGCGACTGCCGCCCCAACGCTCAACGCTCCTACCAGGACAAGGACAAAGAAAGTTTTGCAGTTCGACATTGGGCCCCCAAACGTGTGACACAGAAACTCCGGCTTGTACACGTAATCGGAGGATATCCGGCAAAGTTGAGCAGTCCAATACATCCAAAGTAGTACGATCGCTACACTACGAGTGACCCTCTCCGGCCCGAAATCCATGCGCTTTGACATCCTCACCATCTTTCCCAACTTCTTCTCGGGGCCGCTCGACCACGGCATCCTGAGTCGCGCCATCTCCACCGGCGCAGTCCAGGTGGCAGCGCATGACCTGCGTGCCTTCACCCACGACCGCCACCGCACCGTGGATGACCGGCCCTTCGGCGGCGGCGAGGGCATGGTGCTCAAAGCACAGCCGATCTTCGATTGTGTCGAGTCGCTTGGCGGCGAAGATGGCGCCGGCATTGCACCGAAGGCGGAGCGCGATCTCTCGCGCCAGTCTGTTATCTTGCTCTCCGCGCAGGGCAAGCGCTTCACCCAGGCAACGGCGCACCGACTAGCCTCGCTCGAACGCGTCGTGCTCATCTGCGGACGCTACGAAGGCGTCGACGAGCGCGTCTGCGACCTGCTTGCAGACGAAGAACTATCCATCGGCGACTATGTCCTCTCCGGCGGAGAACTTGCCGCGGCCGTGGTCCTCGACGCCACCGTGCGCCTGCTGCCTGGCGTTCTGGGACACGCCGACTCGTCGCGCTACGAAAGCTTTGGAGTGGGCGACGATCCAGCCGACAGCCTGACCGCCGATGGCGTGCCGCGTTCAACCCACGGCGCGGGCGGTCTCCTCGATTACCCGCACTACACGCGGCCGGCTGAGTTTCGCGGCGTCGCCATCCCCGAGGTGTTGGGGGGTGGCGACCACGCCGCCATCCGCCGCTGGCGGCGCCAGATGGCGCTCGAAAAGACCTGGCGCAACCGGCCCGATCTGCTGGCTGATGCCACGCTTTCAGACGAAGACCGGGAATTTCTGGCCTCGCTTATCGATTAGCCTTGCAGGTGCTATTCTCCAACGCAAACCTGCCAAAATCGTGTAAACTAAAGATTCGAATTCGTAACAGGAAAGCACCTATGTCTATTCATCCGATTATGCAGAAGCTCGCCGCCAAACTTGAGCGGACCGATCACCCCTCCTTCGCTCCCGGCGACACCGTCCGCGTACAGGTCAAGATCCGCGAAGGCGAAAAAGAACGCCTCCAGGCCTTCGAAGGCATGGTCATTGCATCCCGCAAGGGACCGCAGGGCACCTTCACCGTCCGCAAGATGAGCTTCGGCCAGGGCGTCGAGCGCATCTTCCCCTACAACTCCAAGGTCGTCGACCGCATCGAGAAGCTCCGTTCCTACGAGGTTCGCCGTTCCAAGCTCTTCTACCTCCGCGGACTGCGCGGCAAGGCTGCCCGTCTCCACGAGGTCGCCCGCCCCTCCTAAGTTTTCCTCCTCGTTCCAAACCTTCAAAAGCCACGATCCCGTATCGTGGCTTTTCTTTTGTCGCGCAGTGGCTACTTCGCCGGAGAACTCGACGCCGGCGTTCCCGCAGTCGCCGCCGGAATCGGCACACACGGCTGTTCCGCAGCAGTTTGCCCCGGCAGGACAGGTGGCCCCGGCTTCCGCATCGTCCCCGCCGGGCATGGGGCCAGTTGCACTGCGGGCCGCACATCAACGGGCAAAGGCGGTGCTTCCGCCTCGGCTCCAGCCTCAACGCTCTGCTTCGACCCCGGCCACACGTAGGGAGCCTTGGTAACAGGTCCATATCCAAACACCGGAAACTTCGACGGCAGCAGGAATCCGCGGTCGACCGCGACCCATGCCGATTCCGGCTTCTTGCCCAGCAGCCGCTTGTCTGATGTGAGTTCGATGGGGTGGCCCTCTACGGTGACGTGCAGAGTCTTGTCGTTGAACGCGCCCGCCTGCTCTTTCGCCCCTGGGAAGGCACTCTGCGACACAATCGTGACGCCAATCCCAGGCACGTAGACGTACATGTATTTGAAGTCGGCGATGTCGTAATTCAGACGCGCCTTGCCCGTCCATCCATCCACCGTCAAGGTGCCCGAGGCGATCGAGACTGGCGTCGCCTTCGGCGGCTTTTCCTTCTTCACCCGAATCTTCTTTCCGTTCTCGTCATACCCGAGATCCGTCGCGGTCTGGAACACTGGCTTCCCATCGCCATCAAAGACCGGGTGTCCCTTCTTGTCGCGAATCTGCTTCACCGGCGGATTGAACATCGGCTTGCCATCCGGATCAAGGCGCTGCTTCCCCTCCGCATCCAGCATCGGCGTGGGAGCCAATTCAACGACCGTATTCGGCCCGGAGTAGGGAGCGCTGCCCTTCTTCTCCTTGGCCTTATCTGAATCCTTCGCTGCCACAGGCGCGGATTGCGCGGGAGCAGGTGCGGGGGCCTGATCCGCCGGAGCTTTGTCGCTCGCGGCTGGCTCCTGCGCTCTCACCACACCAGCCACAATCAGCGAGAAGCAAATGCCCCTGATAAACGCTCGAGTCAATCCGGATTGTTGAACCACCATGCGAGAGGCTCCTCCATATAAATCTTTGATCCGGAAAAGCGCATGACGCGTTGTTCAG
>DASWCA010000411.1:0-5845 GCA_036390355.1 Acidobacteriaceae bacterium | reverse complement strand
CCACTACACAGGGAAGAAGCGGAGCCACATTATCGAAGCGGATTTTTCGTTGGATGGGGCGAACCCGCGGGATTTGACTCCGGCGAGCGCGGTGGGCAATGCGGAGACGCCGACGTTTTTTGTGGGCGGAGTGCAGAACTATGCGTGGGCTCCGGACTCGAAGGAGATTGCGTATGTAACGAATCTGGATAAGGTTCCGGCGGCTTCGACGAATAACGATGTGTTCACGCTGCGGTTAGATGAGCCGGGGGCGAAGGCGGTGAAGGTGTCGACTTCGCCGGGAAGCGATGATGAGCCGGAGTATTCGCCGGATGGGAAGTGGTTGGCGTTCCGGTCGCAGGCCCATGTCGGGTTCGAGTCAGATCGGTTTCGGTTGATGCTGTTTGATCGGGAGAAGAAGACGGCGCGGGAGTTGACGGAAAGATTTGATCGATGGGTGGACGAGTTCGGCTGGGCGGCCAATTCGCGGTCCATCTTCGTGGCAGGCGGTGACAGCGGGGAAGAGCCGGTGTTCGTGGTGGATATCGCTCGACCTATGTTCCGGCAGATAACGGAAAGTGGTGAGTATGGATCGTTGGCGGTCAGTCCGCTCGTCAGCCGCGGAGACGGCACCGTTGTCGCGACCAGAATGCGTACAAGCGGACCATCGGAGGTTGTTGCTCTGCTCGCCGACCAGCCCGTGACGATCGTTGACACGATGCGACTTCTGCCAAAACCCGGTGAAGCCGCCTTTCCTCCGGTTAGTGGCGCTTCCTTCACATACGTGAATCAGCTGCAGTTGAGTCATATGAATGAGCCTCTTTTGTCCAGCCTGGAACTGCCGGAGTTGGAGAGTTTTTGGTTCGACGGTGCGGAGGTGACGAAGGTCGAGGGATTCCTAATCAAGCCTCCGGGGTTTGATCCGGCGAAGAAGTATCCGGTGAAGTTCCTGATGCATGGCGGGCCGCAGACGGCCTGGGGGGATGGGTGGAGCTTCCGTTGGAACTGGGAGCTGATGGCGTCGAGCGGGTATGTGGTCGTCGGCATCAACCGGCGCGGGTCGACGGGGTATGGGCAGAAGTTCGTGGATGAGGTGAGCGGCGACTGGGGCGGGCGCGCGTATGAGGATCTGATGAAGGGTCTGGATTATGCGGAGGCGCACTATCCCTTCATCGACAAGACGCGGGAGTGTGCGCTGGGCGCGAGCTATGGCGGGTATATGGCGAACTGGGTGCTGACACATACGAACCGGTTCAAGTGCATCGTGACGCATGACGGGCTGTACGATCCTGTGAGCGCGTGGGGCGATACCGAGGAGATGTGGTTCAACGAGTGGGAGTTTAGAAGGCCGGGGGATTTTCCGAAGGGGTGGGATGGGTTCGCTACTATTGGTAAACCCATGTCTCAGAATCGAGACATGGGGCACCCGGCAGGGCCCACTGATCGCGATGAGACTGCGATGAATGGGGCACGGAGCGTTATCGGAGACGGACATGCGGCGGAGCCCTGGCGGTATGCTTCGCTGCCGGCGGATCAGGACCCTTTCCGGAAGTGGTCGCCGATGCGGTTCATCGAGAATGCGAAGACCCCGACGCTGATTATTCATTCGCAGCGGGATTACCGGCTGGATGTTTCGCAGGGGATGGCGATGTTTACGGCGCTGCAACGGCTGAATGTGCCTTCGCGCATGATGTATTTCCCGGATGAGGGGCACTGGGTGCTGAAGCCGCAGAACTCGCAGATGTGGAACGAGGTGGTGGGGGATTGGTGCGACCGCTGGACGAAGTCGGGGAAGTACGCTGAGAAGCAGTGATCAGTGGTCAGTGAAAGGCAACTACGGGGATTCTGAGCGGAGCTCAGAATGACGGTGCGCGTGGCGTACTGCTGATGAACCGGGGCTAACTCTGCATCAGGGGGTGGCGGCGGACGGTGATCGCGAGGGCGAGGAGGCCAGTGGCGAGGAGGAGGATGCTGCTGGGCTCGGGTGTGGGAATCGTGCTCTCGTCGATAGCTTCGTACCAGATATCGCCGAATCCATCGTCAAAGAGGACGTCGCCGGTACCGTCAAGAACAATAGGGCCGGTGAGGGTGCGATACGGAAACAGCACCTGAGGCGGGTTTGAGCCTGAAGATACCGACAGAATTCGCGTCAGCCCGTCAGGTTCAATCGAGTAGTTCACAGTTCTTCCGTTGTAGCTGACGGCGCAAGGAGTCTGGGGAAAGATGGCAAAGCAGGTGGTATTAGCAGCAAAGTCCCACGTGTACGTGGGAGCCGAGACGCTATAGATGGGATTTGCACCGTACGTCAGCGTTTCATAGCAAGGCGACACAGACCCACAGTGAAAGATGTCCCCACCTACGGAAAAACTGACGTGCCCCGAGTCATCCATGCCATAGAAGAAGCGGCCGTGATCCGTTTCTATGCCGACGACCGA
Source organism: Acidobacteriaceae bacterium (assembly GCA_036390355.1). Classification (GTDB taxonomy): domain Bacteria; phylum Acidobacteriota; class Terriglobia; order Terriglobales; family Acidobacteriaceae; genus Edaphobacter. Next base: position 3,431 of record DASWCA010000411.1, on the reverse strand, counting down.
GTAGGTATCGGCGTGGGCTTGTGGGGGAGTTGCGAACTGCACGGTTGCAACGGCCAGGATCGCTAGGCTCAAACACATCTTTGAGACGGTCATCGGTAAATCCTCTGGGAAGAAGTTATTCGGGTCGCCTTAGGAATGAGCAATTTGGAGTCCATTCGAATCTACCTAAAGCGTTCTGAGTCAGCGCGAAGTTTCCGTATTCTAGCAGGACGATGCAAGAGTTTGCGGATAAAGTACGAAGAGTTGACCTAAAAAGATACGTCTTTCCGGTTATCCGCAACGGTCGTTTGATCGTACGAAGGGTGACGCCTCGTTTTTGGATCGGCCTCGACGATGTATGGTGATGGTGCGATTGGAGCGAACGATGGCAGGGTTCAAGAGGGCGATGAAGCGGGAGCCGGTGGGAGAGGCGGGGCTGTTTGAATATGCGGTAGGGGCGCTGGCTCGGCGGATGCGGACGGAACGTGAGCTGCGGCGGCTGATGAAGGGGAGAGCGCTGCCCGGGGATGACGGTGAGCGGGCGATGGATGCGGTGGTGGCGCGGCTGAAGGAACTGAATTATCTGAGCGACACGAGGTTCGCGGCGGACTATACGCGGCTGCGGATGGAGGGCGAGAAGTTCGGGCGGCGACGGGTTCAGCAGGACCTGGCGGCGAAGGGCGTGGCTTCGGAGACGGTGGGTGCGGCGTTAGGCGCGGCATACGAGGGCGTGGATGAGGTGGCGCTGGCGCGGGCGTACTGCGCTCGGAAGCGGATGAAGCAGCCCGCCGGGGAGACTGCGAAGAAGGATGCTGCGAGGGTGATGGGGCGATTGCTGCGGGCAGGGTTTTCGGCGGGGACCGTGTTCAAGGTGTTGAAGGATTGGGGCGTCGCGGTGGAGGAAGTCGACGTTGAAGAGAGTGACGATCAGGCGTAGCGGCGCGGCCCCTGGAGGACGCGGGCGGGGAAGAGAAAGATGGCGGTGATCAGGGTGAAGACTCCGGTGAAGGCGATTCCGACGAGGCGGAATGGGAGGCTGATGAGCCAGACGATCGGATAGAGGATGAGGGCCAGGAGTGCGAGCGGCCAGCAAACGACGAGGAGGATGCAGAAGAGGAGGAGTTTGAGCATGGCGAGTTCCTTGTACGAGTGCGTCTGAGTAATTCTAAAGAAGTGTACGGAGGATGGCGGGAAAAGTTCTGTGGATGGAGGGACGCGCGGGTGGATGTGCAGCGGGTTGTGGCGGTGGACTGGTCGGGCGATAAGGGTTCGGGGCAGAGGAAGAAGATCTGGGCGGGGGTTTGGACTGCGGGAGGTGGTGGTCAACCCACTCATCGCGATACGACCGCGATGAATGGGGCACGCGGTTTAGGTGGCAAGGTGGCGCTGGAGGGTGGGCGGACCCGGATAGAGGTGGCGGAGTGGCTGATCGAGATGGCGAAAGAGACGCCGCGGATGGTGGTGGGGTTCGATTTCTGCTTCAGCTTTCCGGAGTGGTTTGTGCGCGGCGAGATGGGGTGTGCGGATGCGCCGGCGTTCTGGGACCTGGTGGCGAGGGAGCATGGGGAGCGATGGCTGGCGGCGGGGTGCTCGGATCGGCGGTTCTGGGGCAAGGCCGGCGCGGGGGGAGGCGGCAAACGGCCGGCGGAGTTTTCGGGCGAGCGTCTGCACCGGATGCTGCGGGCGACGGATATCGACTGCAAGATTGCGGCGGTGATTCCTGAAGCCGAGCGAGCGGCGCGGGTGAAGGGGATCACGCCGAAGAGCGTGTTTCAGATTGGCGGGAGCGGGAGCGTGGGGACGGCTTCGCTGCGGGGAATGCCGGTGCTGAAGCAGCTGCGCGAGGCGGGGTTCGCGGTGTGGCCGTTCGATAGGGCGGGGTTGGACAGGCCGATGGTGGTGGAGATGTACACGCGTCTGAATACGGGGGCGGTGCACAAGTCGAATGCCGCGGCGAGGGCTGTTTATTTGCTGAAGAAGCGGCGGGAGGATGCGGCGTATGCGACGTTACCGCGAAGAGTGATGGAGAAGGCTCGCGCGAGTGAGGACGCGTTCGATGCGCTGGTGAGCTGCATGGTGATGACAGTGCGGCGCGGCGAGTTTGCGGGACTGCGGGAGCCGAAGGATCCAGGGTATAGGGTGGAGGGGTGGACCTGGGCTCCGGGAGTGTCGGCGACGAAGTGAGGGGAGAAAGATGAAGGCGAATCTTATTACGTTGGCGGTGGTGATTGCGTTCGTGGTCTGGCTGGTCCTGCATGCGGAGAGCGTGGAGTGGACGCCGGTGAAGATTGCGGGAGCGGTGATTGCGGCGGTTGGAGTGGTGCTACTGATTGTGGCGCGGTTGCAATTGGGCGCGTCGTTTTCGGTGACGGCAAAGGCGCGGAAGTTGGTGACGACGGGGCTGTACTCGAAGATACGGAATCCTATCTACGTGTTTGCGGCGATGTTTCTGATTGGGCTGTCGATTGTGATTGGGCGTCCGTGGCTGCTGTTGCTTCTTGTGGTGATGGTGCCGATGCAGATTCTTCGGGCGCGAAGGGAGAGCCAGGTCCTTCACGAGGCGTTTGGGGAAGAGTATGCGCGGTATAAGGCGGGGACTTGGTTTTAGGAAGTAAGTTGAAAGGCTGAATCGACGCGACGAGGGAAGGTCCGGGCTAAAGCCCTTTGATATGGAGGCGCTTACGGCACGGGTGAACCCGCGCCCTTCCGTATCCCAGATGGCTTGGCCGATATACTAAGGCTGTCTGTGGCAATGAGTTTTGGGCGGTTGGGCGTGGCGATGAGCGCCTGTGAGGATGATCTGGATGATGGGGTTGGCATGATCGAGACGGCGCAAACGAAGGTGAGTTTCGCGGACCGGGTGCGGGCGCATTTGGCCATTGCCCGGCTGGACCATTCGATCAAGAATCTGTTTGTGCTGCCCGGAATTATTGTTCCGCTGAGCATCTATCCGGGGCTGATGACGCGGCATCTGGTGGTGACACTGGTGTGGGCGTTTGTGTCCATCACGCTGGTGGCTTGCAGCAACTATGTGATCAACGAGGTGCTGGATGCGCCGTTCGACCGGTTGCATCCGACGAAGAAGGAACGTCCCGCGGCGAAGGGGCTGGTGAACATCCCTGTGGCTTACGTGCAGTGGATCGGGATGATGCTGGCGGGTGTGGCGATCGGGTGGACGATTTCGCGGCCGTTCGCGGTGACCGCGCTGGTGTTGTGGCTGATGGGGTGCGCGTACAACATCCAGCCGCTGCGGACGAAGGATGTGCCGTATCTGGATGTGCTGACGGAGAGCGTAAACAATCCACTGCGCATGATGCTGGGATGGTATGCGGTGGCGGCCTTCCTGGTGCCGCCGCTGAGCCTGCTGATGTGCTACTGGATGATCGGGTGCTACTTCATGGCGTTGAAGCGGTTCAGTGAGTTGCGGGAGATTGGCGACCATGGAGTCGCGG
>DASWCA010000410.1:0-1523 GCA_036390355.1 Acidobacteriaceae bacterium | reverse complement strand
CCTTGCATGCCTGATAAGCGAAACCGGTCATGCGGGAGCATGAGTCCATTGGAGCGAAGCGACCCCCTGAACGCTGCTCAGGGGGTCGCCCTCTGGTGAGTTGTTGGGAGTGCTCAGGAGTACCGGTGTCGCTGGTATGCCTGAGGATACCGTTCCGCACCGGCCTTCACTTGGCAGCGGCCCGTCGGGAGGTTCGGAGGCCCCAGCAAATACTCTTTTGGCGGGCCGAGCGAACGTGTGGGCGCGTCCACGAAGCACTTTGTTTAGAGTGCGCCGTATCCGCCCTCCGGCGACGTCCACGCGGGTTGCGATTGGCGGAAGAAGTCCAGCAGCTGCCGCTCAGTGAGCTCAGCGAGAGATGCGTCGGTACTCTTGGATCCCAGAGGCGAATAGCGAGTAAAGCGGCGCTTGCGCTCGGGGCCGGTCCCAAGCTCGAACAGCAACCCAAACTCATCCTTCCCATAAACGGTGATGCGGCCCGTGGGATAAACCTTCCAGATCTCGCTGTCTACTACGATGGTGCGTCGGGTCATCAGGCCGAGCGCCTACGGGGGCGTGAATATAACCCGGAAAGTCTTTCGGAGGCTGAGAACCTGCAACCCCAGCTGGTCATTCGCGCGCCCGTGACTGCGAGCTTCACCGCGATTGCGCGGGTCAGGCACCACAGACGGGAGATTGCGCGCTGCTGCTCGAACTCCGCAGGCGCTCGGACCTCGCCCCGTTAGCTCTTGCGACCTGTCTTGGCGAAGAACGTCGAGAACATCGGCTCTACCGCCCGCGACTTGCATTTCGGGCAGGCGGGGCGCCGCTTGGCGTGCTCGCTGATCGATTGCTCGACGCTGAAGCGCTTCCGGCACTTGGTGCAGCGGTACTCGTAGACAGGCATAGGGGAAGGGAAGGTATTCCCGCCCGAAACGGCGGTCAAGAACGAGGCGTGGTATCTTCGTAAGGACTGCGCATAGGCGCGACGGTCCAACCATTCACGAACGCAAGTCTGCCGCAATACGGTGCGCCGTCAGCTCCAGGTGTGCGTTAGGCCGCGGACGGACGATTCAGGGTTCCTTGTGGCCCGGACGATTCATAAAGATCTTCGTCGCCGAAGAATTCGCCCCTGAAGGTTGCGATACAGTTCTTACTGACCTGCTTTGCGTGTTGCGTCACCCGATTTGCCTTTTCCTGCACCTCGCGATCGGAAAGGAATCTGGGGTGACGAGGCATAGTCCGATGGAGACGGCCATACGCTCGTGGATTCCTTGGAATTCGACAGAACGGAGGCTGTCTTGGTGGGTTTGCAGAAAGTCGCTAGCAACTCTTAGATCCTAAAGGTGCCTTGTCAGCCTAATCTCGCTCGGAGCGGCGGCGTGAGCAGGATCCGCCGAGCGTGGCGTTCTTCCCACGGGCGTCCGAGACGACGCTTGAGGAGATAGCCCATGTGGACGCCGAGGAAGCGGGTCGGGAGTCGGCCTTCTGCCGGGCATCAGAGAATCGCCTGATTGCCGGGTATCACGCAATCATGGGAATGC
>DASWCA010000409.1:0-3373 GCA_036390355.1 Acidobacteriaceae bacterium | reverse complement strand
CATACGCATCTGGATATGCCGTTCGGCGGGACGGTCAGCGCGGACGACTATGAGTGGGGGACGCGGGCCGCGGCAATCGGTGGGACCACAACGGTCATCGACTTCGCGCTGCAGTCGATGGGCCATCCAATGACCGAGGCGTTCAAGACATGGCGTGCAAAGTCCGAGGGTAAGGCTTGCATCGACTATGCGTTGCACATGGCGGTGACTGACCTGGGGCCCAATGACGCCTGGCTCGACGACGTGGACACGATGGTCGCGGAGGGAATTTCCAGCTTCAAGATCTTCATGGCGTATCCCAATGTGCTGATGGTGAACGATGCCACGATCTTCAAGCTGATGCAGCGAACCGCGAAGCTGGGCGCGCTGGTGTGCGTGCATGCAGAGAACGGCACCGTGATCGACGTGGTGGTCCAGCAGACGCTGGCTGCCGGGAACACGGGCCCGCTCTACCACGCACTTTCACGGCCGGTCGAAACTGAGGCGGAGGCGGTGCATCGCGTAGTGACGATCGCGGAACTCGCCGGGGCGAGCGTGTATATCGTGCATGTCTCGTGCGAAGAGGCGATGCATGAGGTGCAGGCGGCACGGGCGCGTGGCCTTCCTGTGATGGGCGAGACCTGCACGCAGTATCTGGTCTTGTCGATTGAAGACGATATGGGCAAGCCGGGCTTTGAAGATGCGAAGTACGTGTTCACGCCGCCGCTGCGCAAAAAGAAGAATCAGGCGCCACTGTGGAAGGCGCTGAAGGACGATGTGCTGCAGGTGGTATCCACCGATCATTGCCCGTTCCGGTTCGCGGACCAGAAAACACTGGGACTGGGGAATTTTACGAAGATTCCGAATGGCGGCCCGGGGATCGAGAACCGGATGCAGCTCGCGTATCACCACGGCGTAAATGAAGGCCGGATGTCGTTGGAACGGTTCGTGGAGGTGACATCGGAGGCGCCGGCAAAGATCTTCGGAATGTATCCCCGGAAGGGTATAGTGGCCGCTGGTTCGGATGCGGATATTGTGGTCTGGGATCCGGAGACGAAGTATACGATTAAGGCAGCGACTCAGAACATGCACACGGACTACTCCATCTTCGAGGGCTTTGAGGTAAAGGGCAACGCGCGACAGGTATTCTCGCGCGGCGAACTTGTAGTTGAAGATGGCCGCTTTATCGGTTCAGTGGGACGTGGGCGATATCTGCATCGAGAGGTGCCGAAGCGATGAGCCTTTACGTCGAAGGGCCGTCGAGTTTGACCGATGCATACGGACTGCGGGCCGATCCGCATCTTTATAACGCCGACCTTGCGCCCACGACTGACGAGCAGAGAACCTGGGGGACATACAACTACATCGCCCTGTGGTTCTCCATGTCGATGGAAGTGACGACCTACATGCTGGCGTCGAGCCTGATCGCCGGCGGAATGAACTGGAAGCAGGCGATTGGGACGATCCTGCTGGGCAATCTCATCGTGCTGATTCCGATGATCCTGAACGCTCATGCCGGCGCAAAATATGGAATTCCCTTCCCTGTTTTTGTACGCGCTCCATTCGGCGTACGCGGTGCTCAGATTCCCGCGATGCTGCGCGCGCTCGTGGCGTGCGGATGGTTTGGCATCCAGTCGTGGATCGGCGGTCAGGCGATCTACGCGATGCTGAATGTAATCTGGCCGGCGTCAGCCGCGATGCCGGGAGTACTATGGGCGTGCTTCCTCGGCTTCTGGTTGCTGAACATGGTTGTGGTTTGGCGCGGCGTCGAATCCATCCGGCACCTGCAGAGCTTTTCCGCACCGTTCTTACTGGTGATGTCGCTGGCACTGCTCTTCTGGATGGTCCACAAAGCTGGCGGACTGGGCCCGATCCTGGCCGCGCCGAGCGAGTTCCACACCACTGACAGTTTCCTGCATTTCTTCTTTCCTTCCCTAACGGCGATGGTCGGTTACTGGGCGACACTGTCGTTGAACATTCCCGATTTCACGCGGTATGCGAAGTCGCAGGGATCGCAGATTACAGGCCAGGCGTTTGGCCTGCCGGTGGCGATGACGCTGTATTCGTTCATCGGGATTGCGGTCACTTCAGCGTCGACAGTGGTCTTTGGCGAGCCGATCTGGAATCCTATCCTGCTGCTTGGACGCTTTCATCAACCGCTCATCGCATTCCTTGCGCTCGTGAGTATTCTGATCGCGACGCTGAATGTGAATATCGGCGCGAATGTGGTCTCGCCCTCGAACGACTTCTCAAACCTCGCGCCGCAACTGATCAGCTTTCGTACAGGTGGAATGATTACCGGACTGCTCGGCCTGATGATGATGCCGTGGAAGCTGATGGCGACCTTTGGCAGTTACATTTTCGGATGGCTCGTGGGCTACTCCGGCCTTCTCGGACCAGTGGCGGGCATCATGATCGCGGACTACTTTTTCATTCGCGGCACCCGGCTGGACACAGAATCGCTCTACCGGCGAGACGGCGCGTATGAGTATCGCAAGGGGATTAATCCGCGGGCGCTGGTTGCCCTTGTCGCGGGAGTCATTGTTGCGCTGATCGGGCTTGTGGTCCCGGATCTGCGCTTCCTCTATGACTACGCGTGGTTCGTCGGGTTTGGGACTTCTGCGATCGTTTACCTGATGCTGATGGAGACCGCGGGCGGAGCAGGAGGAGCAACGCCCCTCGCGCAGCGGATCGCGGCCAAAGGTCTGGATAAGGTACTCGATCCGGCGCTTGGCAACAGCGCAGGACTTGGCCGGCCCGAGCCTGTTCGCTTCGAGCGATAGGTAACTTGCCGATTACGACTTAACGAAGAAACGCACCCAGTTCGGTGGCGGCGTTGCGTAGGTGCGGCAGGAATCGTGTCTGCATGTCGTAGACGGGCATCCGTGGCGCACTCCCGCTGAGGTTGATCGTGGCCACGACGCGGCCGGTGGGCGAATAGACAGGCACGGCAAGAGATCGCAGCCCAACCTCGTACTCCTGGTCGACTAGCGCGTAACCGTGGCGGCGAACATTGCGCAGCGCGAGCCTCAGCTTTTCTACGCTGGACACGGTGCGAGCCGTATGCGGCGTCAGCACTACGCGGGCTAGATACTGCTCCAACTGCTCTGCCGGCAGATACGCCAGCAGAACGCGTCCCATGCTCGTACAGAAGGCAGGCAGGCGGCTGCCTATGTGGAGATCGTCGGACATGACGCGCGAGACGGACGAACGCGCGATGTAAACGATATCGTCTCCATCGAGCGTAGCAACAGAGAAGCTCTCGCGGAGAACCGCGGACATGCGTTCCAGGATCGGCTGGGCCGCGTTGGAGAGCGAGTTCGACGCGGAGTAGGAGTTCGAAAGAGTGAGCATGCGCGGGCGAAGAGCATAGCGCGAGCCGTCCTCGATACCG
>DASWCA010000408.1:0-1713 GCA_036390355.1 Acidobacteriaceae bacterium | reverse complement strand
CGCAGTCGCGAAAGATCAGCTCACACGTGCTGGACGCGCGTATCCCCAGCTTGTCCTCCTTGCGCCCCACCGTAAATCCCGCCGCGCCCTTCTCTACCAGGAACGCCGTAATCCCCTTGTACCCCGCCGCCGGATCGACGGTCGCAAACACCACGAACAGCCCCGCCTCCTTCGCATTCGTAATCCATAATTTCTGCCCATTCAACACGTAGTCGTCGCCGCGACGCACCGCCCGCATCTCCAGCGCGAACGCGTCCGACCCCGACGCTGCCTCGCTTAGCGCATAAGCCCCCACCGTATCCGCCGCCAGCCGCGGCAGATAGCGCCGCTTCTGCTCCTCCGTCGCCCACCGCACGATCGCATTGATGCACAGCGTGTTCTGCACATCGACCAGCACGCCCACGGCGGGGTCCACTGCCGAGATCGCCTCCACCGCCAGCACCGCATCGAAGAAGCTGCCGCCCGCGCCGCCATATTCCTCCGGCACGCCAACACCCATCAGCCCGAGCGAAAACATCTCCCGCACCAGCCCCGCGTCCATCTGCTGAGCCTCGTCCATCGTGCGCACCAGCGGCACAATCCGGTCCGCGGCAAACTGCCGCACCGAGTCCTGAAACATCCGCTCATCTTCGCTCAACTCGCTCAACGCCGCCCGCACTGCTTCGTCCGCCACTGATTCACCTCGGCTACTCTGTCTCCCGCCATCTTAGCCGCTCGGTTCCGGCTGCCTCGCATCCTGCGGCGCTTTCAATTGGGGAAATGTTTCCAACCATACGCTCCGCGATGTATAACGCTTGAGTCTGGATTGCCAAACTTTTTCATGCGCGGGAGAGAATCAATGCGCCGCATGTCGGTCACCGATGGGATTGCCGCGCTTATGCTCGCAGCAATGTGGATGGCGCCGCTCAGCGCCCAATCGCAGCAAACTCCGCTTCCGAAGCTGGTCGAAGAGCAAGGCCGCGCCACGCTGATGGTCGACGGCGCGCCATACTTCCTCCTCGGCGCGCAGGTCGACAACTCCAGCGGCTGGCCCGAACGCCTCGCCGCCGTCTGGCCTGCCGCCGAGCGCATGCACCTCAACACGCTCGAAGTCCCCGTCTACTGGGAGCAGATGGAGCCGAAAAAAGGCGCCTTCGACTTCAGCGTTGTCGACGCAATTCTTGCCCAGGCCCGCGCCCACAAGACCCGCATCGTCCTGCTCTGGTTCGGCACCTGGAAGAACGGCAAGATGCACTATGTCCCGGACTGGGTGAAGTCCGACACAGTCACCTATCCGCGCATGCTCTCGAAAACCGGCGTACCCATCGACGTTCTCAGCCCCAACGCGCCGGCTAACCTCGAAGCCGACGGTACCGCATTCGCCGCACTGATGCGCCACCTGAAGCAAGCCGACCCGCAGCACACCGTCCTGATGATGCAGGTCGAAAACGAATCCGGCTCGCTCGGCCTCGTCCGCGATTTCTCTCCGATGGCGCAGAAGATCTTCGACGCGCCTGTCCCCGCCGATCTCATGCACGCTCTGCACAAAAACGGTGCAGGGAACTGGTCGCAAGTCTTCGGCGATGCCGCCGACGAAACGTTCGCAGCGTGGAGCGTCTCGCGCTACATCAACGCCGTCACGGCCGCGGGCAAGAAGGAACTGCCGCTGCCGATGTACGTCAACAACTGGCTCAAGAGCCCGCGCGCCTTCCCCATCACCACCATCCCCGGCGA
>DASWCA010000407.1:0-3718 GCA_036390355.1 Acidobacteriaceae bacterium | reverse complement strand
AAGGCTCCGGGTCTGGATGATGTGGAGGGAGATATTTCAAAGCTGTATGGGCAGCTTCAGCAGTCTGACAATTCGCCTACGCAGGCTCTGCTGGCGGCGTGCGCGCATGCGCGGGAGGAGGGCGAGGAGGTATTGCGCACGTGGCGAGAGTTCCAGACGAAGGAATTGTCGGCAATTGATGCGGTGCTGCGGGGAGCGGGGCGTCCGGCGATCGATTTGAAGAAGGCGCCGGAACATATGCCGAGCGGAGGAGATGAGGAGTAGAGGAAACCGTTACTCTGAGAAAGGGCTTTTCGCCGGGTAGTACTGGATGAAGAATGTGACCTCGTCGGGCTTATTGCGCAGGCCGAGAAGGGCATAGTCCCCTGTTTCGGAATACATGCGCAAATGCCGAAATCGCCCGTTCACCGCCAGCGAGACATAGTAACTGCGTTCCGGGTGTTCCAGTCCGCTCCCGTCGAATCCGTGTTTGTCCAGAGAGTCCAGGCAAGCGGTAAAGCAGGCATCCGGGTCAACTTCAAGAGGAATCACAATCGTCGCCGAAGTTTTAGTGCCGTTCTCATCGTGAAATCGAACGGTGTTGCCCTCACGCCCCTTCACGATATCGAACTGCAGCCAATCCGGAAGCGACGCCCAAGGAATATGTTCTTCATACAAGTCAACCTCGGGCCAAAAGTCTCGTAGTAATTCGGCGGGTGCCCAATACTCCTCGTTCGTCCTAGGATGCCGCAGCGTAACGCGCTGCTTGTTGCGATCCACTAACGTGAGATGGGCGCTGAGGTGGGACTTTGGTTCGCAAACCTGTATTCCAAATTGGGCGGTCCAGAAGACCAGATTCCTGTGCTCGTAGATGTCCAAGCCGAAAAATGCATGGTCTTTGGAGTTATCAGCTGAGAATCCGGCCCCATCTCTTTTCCGGCGGTAATTCTCTTTTGTAAGTCCGCCGCGCTCGGTGCATTCGCTATAGAAGGCTAATACCTCCTCTACGGTCCCTCGCATGCTTCGGTATTCTTCTACGTGGTACCAGGCGTCAAGTCGATGAGATGAGCCACGTAGTTTGCTGTCAGTTGGCGCCGCGAACCAGTCCGGTATCGGCGGGTTCGGACGCGGCTCATACGCGAATGCAAGCGTTCCATCTGGCAGACGGCACTCGTCCGTGTCTACCCAGAACGATTCTGGCCCTTCCGTCACATTGATCCACATATTCAAATTCTAGCGATGGGCGCTCACTCGCGCACCGGTGTGTATGGCGGGTTAGTTGCCGGCGAAGGCGCGGAGGTGTTCTTCGGTGGGTCGAGGTGTCAGGAGACTGACGATGATCAGGCAGAGGAGGCTGGCGATGAGAGCGGGGAAGATGGCGTCGCGGTCGCTGATGATGGCAGGGACGTGGGTGTGGATGAAGGCGGTGTCCCAGAAGACGGTGACGAAGGTTCCGGTAAAGATGGAGGCGACTGCGGCGGAGGCGGTGGCGCGTCGCCAGTAGAAGGCAGCGAGGATGACGGGCGTAAGCGCGGCGGAGTAGATGGTGTAGGCGTAGAGAGATTTCTTCAGGACGGATTCGGTGTGCAGTCCCTGGTAGAGCGCCCACAGTCCAAGCAAGACGACCATCAGGCGGGAGACGAGGAGGACTTGTTTGTTGCCGGCTTGCGGGCGGATGTAGCGGACAAAGATGTCGTTGACGAGGTTGGTGGCGGGGGAGAAGAGATAGTTGTTGGCAGTGGAGATGATCTTGGCGAAGATGGCTCCGACGAGGAGTGCGCCGAGGAGTTGGAGCATGTGAAGTGCGATTGGGGGAATGACTTCGGTGGTGGTGATGACCGTCGCCGGGCCGATGGCGCTGGGGATTGTGGTGACGGTCTGCGTGGGTGAGAAGCCGTGGAGGCCGACGTAGGCGAGGATTTCGCGGGGGTGATCGTGGACTTCGCCGGTGGGGAAGATAGCGGAACCGGCGACGGCGAGAGCGACGATGACGGTCTCGAGGATGACTGTGCCGATGATCCAGCCGGTCACGGCGCGGGTGGCGTCCTTCTCGGATTTGGCGGAGAAGAACTTCTGGTACATGGACTGGTTGCCGAGCATGAGCAGGCAGGTGGGGAGGAAGAGTTCGAGAGCAGACGAGATACGCTCGTGAGTGCCGTCTGGGAGGATGTTCGGTCCGACGTAGCTGTTGACCGGATGGATGTCGCCGAAGATCCGGAAGTGGGAGCTGGGAAGGGCGGCGTGGATAGCAGACCATCCGCCGAAGCCGTGGACGAGGACCGGAAGGGCGATGCAAAGCGTAAAGGTGGCGAGCAGGCCGATAGCAAGGTCGGTGTAGGCGACCGACGACATGCCGGCGATGGCGGTCACGAGGATGACGAAGGCGGCAATGATGTAGCGGCCGTGGATTGCGGTGATTGCGCCGGGGAAGATGAGGTGAAGGATGTCTCCGCCGCCAATGAACTGGTAGCAGGTGATGGCGGTGTAGGTGAAGAGGATGGCGATGACGCCGAGGACGCGGGCGGTCTGGTTGTACCGGACTTCGAGCAGGTCGGGGATGGTGTATTGGGCGAAGTGCCGCGCGCGCGGCGCGATGAAGTAGATCAGGGCGAGGCCGGCCCATCCTCCGGCCGCAGTCCAGAGAGCCGCGAAACCGTGGCGGTAGGCGTTTTCAGCGGCGGCAAGGAGCGAACCGGAGCCGATCCATGAACTGAGAAGCGTGAAGACGAGTACGAAGGCAGGGAGGGAGCGGCCGGCGACGAGATAGTCCGCCTTGGTCTTGACCTTGCCGAGACGCGTGAGGGAGACGGTGAGCAGGGTGGCGACGATGAGCGCGAGGGTGATGGCGTAAATATTCATAGGGGCGTAGGGTCAGGCTCGTGCTGCTGGCGGTCTTTACCACTGTATATGCAGGCGGCTCAGTGGTGGGCTTGGCAATGAGTATCACTGGAGTGATCACGGTGACGGGCAGCATGGATCTCGCCCGGGCCCGAGTGCGGGAGGAGTTTTCCGGCTATCCGGCTTTGGCGGGAAAAATATTTCCATTTTTTTCTGCAAAAACTTGTCCGGGTTCGCGCATTACCTGATGACGAATGCTTGCAGCTTCGGACCGATCTACTGGCGGCGGACGAAATCAGGGGAAGGCTCCCCGGATCGGAGCCGTGTCCGGTGGGATGAGATTCGGGGCCGGCATTTGCGCGGATTAATTTTCGAACGGTTCGTCCGTTCGCCCAGGCAGACCCTCTCAATGTGGAGCCCCGAATGGACACTCAGGCACACCCCAATTTTCCGCGGCGACTTGACCGGAATGGGATCTATCACTCGATCTGTTTGACTTGCTTTCAGACCGTGGCGACCAGCTTCAGCCAGACGACGCTGGTTGAGGGAGAGCGGCACCACATCTGCGAGGGACCGCCGGCGAGGATGATGGCGCGGCCTGGTCTGGCGTCCCAGATTGGTGCAGCGCGTCTCGCAGATGGGCAGTTATTTCAGCCGTGCTCAAAAAGCGAAATCACAGAGTACACAGAGCAGAAGAGAGAACACAGAGGTCGATTTTCTTTGTGAACTCCACTGTGCGGTCGGGCCTTGTGTCGGGCTTTCAGCCCTCTGAATTTTCGGTCGGCGCGTACCTGGGCCTCCGGCCCAGGCTGGTATATGGCGCGCTTTCAGCGCTGGGTGCGGTCGCCTGACCTAACTTGAGAATCAACGTCCGAGATTCCCAGGACGAATCACGCGCCGA
>DASWCA010000406.1:0-6235 GCA_036390355.1 Acidobacteriaceae bacterium | reverse complement strand
ATGTTCGGCTGCGAAAGCGCCGCCCGAGTAGTCGGCAGGAAACTGCGACTTTGCGGTGGGATAGAAGGTCATCTGCAGCGATGCCATGTGCGGCTGGACGAGCACATCGGGTGTGATGACTTTGGATGACAGGTCAACGCGCTTGCAGTTCCCGGCCTGATCGGACGTAAGCGGCGCGGCAAGTTGCAGATGGGGTCCCGAGCCGTTGGCGCAGGGCTGCGGGAGGCGAGGATCCTGATGGCCGCCCATGTAGTACCAGGGCCAGCCGAAGAAGCTGCCTTCGGGGACGCTGGTGACGTAATCAGGGACGAGGTGGTTGCCGAGAACGTCGCGCTCGTTGACCGAGCACCAAAGCTGGCCCGTGGTGGGATTGATGGCTTCGCCGACGCAGTTGCGGATGCCGTGAGCATAGACCTCGACGAACTTGCCCTCGGGGGTGTACTCGAGGACGTCGGCGCGGTGAAACTCACGGGGATGCGTGTCGGGGTCGTCGATGTTTGAGCCGGAGCCTACGGAGACGAGCAGGTGCTGGCCGTCTTTGGTGAAGGTGACGTCGCGCGTCCAATGGCCGCCGCCGCGCAGTTGGGCGTAGCCGGGAATGTCCGGGATGATAGTTTCAGCCGCGCCCGTGGCGTGGAGATCACCGACGTGATACGGGAAGCGCTGGATAGTCGTCGCATTGCCGACGTAGATCCATTTGGGCGCGGTGGCCGGATAGAACGCGATACCAAACGGATGGTCGAGGCCGGTAGCAAATCTCTCGATGGTCGTGGCCTTGCCGTCCGTGCCCATTCCGCGCAGAACGAAGACGATGCCAGCCTGCGAGTCCGAGAGGAACAGGTCGCCATTGGGCGCCGTCCGGATCAGGCGTGGCATGACGAAGGTACCGGCTGCGGCCAGGTGAGTTTCGCGGCGGTTTTCGGAACGCTGCATGGGCGTCGAGTCGCCGCCCGCGTAGAGCGTGACCTTGAAGCCCGGAGGGGCGGTCGGCCAGCCGTTGGCCGGGCGGGGCACAACCTGCGGCCCGTTGTCGACCGACTCCTCAGGGTCGGGAGCGGGAAGATCGGCCACGGTGATTTTGTGGCGAACGCCAGGATGCTGCTGGTTCCAATCCGTGAAGGCAGCCTGGCCGGTGAGCGTCTTGTCCTGGGCACGGGCACTGAGAGCTGAGGTTGCCAGCGTTATCGCTGCGACAGCAAGAAGGAATGTCAGAGGTAGGGACGGGGCGGTTCGCCTGCGCATGCGAATTCTCTCCTGAGAGCGTCGTGGAAATTTGGATGTTTCCGTTCGGAGCCTGGTTCCAAGCAAGACCTTCGAGCCTGACAATTTTAGCTTCGCCGCGAACTCGCCGCCAAGTCACCGGGGCGGTTAGTGCGGTTTCAATTCGCCCGGGGCGGAGAGATCGGGCGGGGAGCCGTTCGTTGGTGTCGTCAGCTTTTTCAGCAACTCCAGCGGCAAGCTTGCCGTCACTACAGTCCGGTCCTTGTGCTGCTCGACCTTGATGGAGGAGGTCAACTCCTGCACAGCCTCCGCGTCAAGCTTGTCCGACTGCGCCGCGATCTTGGGCTGGATCGCTTGCATCAGTTGCACCAGCATGCCAAGGGCCTGGCTGGAGCGGGCGGCGTCTGCCTCTGACGGCGCGATCTCCTCGACTCTCAGGTGCAGTGAGCCAACCCCTGGGCGAAGGCTGGCCACGAAGGTCGTGTCCTCCGGGAGCGGAAGTTCCAGGCCGAAGACATGGATGCGCCCGCCTTCGGAGAACGGAAGGCCAACGTGGCCGATGCCCCACGCACTCGACAGCAGAGGCACGTCGCGATAGCGGGCCGCCAGCAGCGACGATCCCGAAAAAGGCGAGGCCGCCGCCCGGTAGCGGTCGAGCATGGCGTGAATCTGCTCCGTGGTCGGCATGTTGGACGCGGCGATGGTGTCGTACCCGAGCTGCGTAATGCGCAAACGACGGCCTTCAATCGGGATGGTGAAGATGGTGTGGCCGGCATACTCCTCCCGCGAAGTAGCGATGCCGGCCAGGTAGCTGGCGAGGCGCTCTCCATCAAAGCGGCCTTCGAATACCTCGGAGTAGGCCACCGGGCCGTTCGGGCCGTTCGGATCGTCCATTCGATGCAGCGCAAACGCCGCGGCATCCAGGTCGCGCTCCGGGACGATGCCGGTGGCGTCGACGAAGTGCTGGTACTCGGGGCTGCGCGAGACCGGATTGCGGTCGAAGTGAGTCACCGCGCGCAGCGGCTTCAGGTTGACGTACAGGATTGCGTCGGACTCCGGCAGCAGCCGTGCCGCCTCGGGCGGGGCGGTTTTCCGCAGCCACACAGCGACGATAAGCGCGGCCACCAGCGCCAGCATCAGAAGCAGCGAGTACCGCGTGCGTTTTCGCATCCGTGTTCTTTTTACGCTGTCACGGCGCGCACCGCAATGGCCGGTTCTTCACCGGCGGAACTATTCGGAGATGGCAAAGGTATATATCTTGCCGCCATTTGTCACATTCCCTGTGCCCGGCGGAAGAATGCCATATTCCCCACCGGGAGTATCCGTTCCGACCGTGAACTCATACGTGTGAGGCGCAGTCTTCTTCGGCTTGAACGGCACCTCATCCCGGTCCGCCCCGCCGGTCGAGTGGAAGACTCCGCCGGTCAGCGTGCGGAACTCGCGGCTGCTCGAATTCAGCCGGAAGCGCAGCAGATCGTACTCGGCCGCGTCGACTCCATCCGGGGTGTAGATGAGGAATTCGATCGGCCGTGGCAGCAACAGCTTCGATTCGCGGCCATTGATGTGCCCATTCTTGTCCTGCTTGATAATCCCGTTCGTGACCGTGGATTTGATGAACCCGCCCGACTTGATATGGACGATCTCAGGCTCGACCGGCTGCCATTTGCCTTGGCGATCCTTGTAGTACACGCCGATTTCGTTGACATCTGAAAGCACCACCGGCGTTGGGTTTCCGGTGATCTGGACCCGGCTCTTGTTGACCATGGCCGAGATGACGCGGTCGGAGACGCCCGCCTGCTTCAGCGCGACCAGGGAGTCCGCGTCCGTCGTGTATTGGCCAGGCTGGGAGCTGATGGTCTGCACGATGAGATCGTCGCTCAGGCCGGATTTCGCCATGCGGACGACCGAATCGTTGGTCATCGTCTTCATCTTCGGCGTGGCGAGTGGGCCTGCCGCCGTGCCATCTGCCGTATCCTGCGCCCAAGCATGGCTAGTGCCGGCGAGGAGAATCGAGACAAACCCGACGACAGCAAGCCGGAAACATGCACGCAGACGGGAGGATTTCGGCATCGCGGCGATGATATCAGCACAGGAACGGCGGCTTGCAACTTTCATAGCGGATTAGACGAACGATGGGCGGCGGGGTATTGATGCGGCCCGTCGAGGCTGAACATGTGTGGTAAATTAGAGGAAACGCTGCGCTCCTTGGCAGCGTCGTTTGCTGTCTTGGGCTGGCGTAGCTCAGTTGGTAGAGCATCTGATTTGTAATCAGAGGGTCGGGGGTTCAAATCCCTTCGTCAGCTCCAATCTGAGCCTGCTTCAGTTCGATTCGGGCAGGCGGCAAAGTTGGACGGATTTGGTTGTACTGTTTGCTCGTTCTGGCACGCAGACCTCACACCACTCCTTCATGGCAATCTCCCGCACGATTCGTGTCAGAATCGGCGCTGGAGTCTGGAGGCAGATGCTGAGCAGCGCGTTGCCGGGTAGCTTGCAAGAGATGCACAGGTGGCCGAGTGGTTAATGGCAGCAGACTGTAAATCTGCCGCGTTATGCGCTACGGAGGTTCGAATCCTCCCCTGTGCACCATTCATTTTGTCGTTGGTATG
The DNA here is from genome assembly GCA_036390355.1 of Acidobacteriaceae bacterium. Taxonomy (GTDB): domain Bacteria; phylum Acidobacteriota; class Terriglobia; order Terriglobales; family Acidobacteriaceae; genus Edaphobacter. The sequence goes on along the minus strand of DASWCA010000406.1, from coordinate 2,408 downwards.
GTGAGTTGGAGCGGTTGTGGATCTAAGCCCTGCCGGCAGCGGACGTATGATCATCGCGCTGACCGTGTTCGCCGTGCTGGGACTGTTGGCGTGGCAGACGATGGAGCCGGGAAAGTTCCGGTCGCTGACCTGGGTTCTGCTCGGTTTTTTTGCCTTCCGCGTTGTACTCGGACGCCTGCGTTCGCGGTAGGATGGTTAGGTTAGTAGAAATGCTGATGTAGCTCAGTGGTAGAGCACTCCCTTGGTAAGGGAGAGGTCATGGGTTCAAGCCCCATCATCAGCTCCAGATTTCTTAGGCGGGCCGGCAATGCCCGAGGCAAGCGCTAAAGCCTTCGTGGCTGACCTGCTGACTTGCTGACTCGCTAGGCTTGAGTAACGGTAGGTCGGTGCTTTAGCTCCGACTAGAGTCACAGGCGGGAGTAACGGTAGGTTGGGGCTTTAGCCCCAACTAGAGTCACAGCCAAACCCGAGTTAAGAAATGCGGGAGTAACTCAGTGGTAGAGTCACAGCCTTCCAAGCTGTTGGTCGCGGGTTCGATTCCCGTCTCCCGCTCCAGATAGTTCTGACGTAGGAGTTGTGTGTTGAGCGCATTGCACGAGCAGGCAGTAATCCCGGTGGCCGATCCCGAGGCCTTCGGCGCGGTCCGGGCGGCTATTGAGACGGCGTTCTCCTCAATCAGGGTCAAGGATTTTCTGAAGTCGGTCGAACGAGCCGGACTGCGTATTCGCGATTTCGAACTGGTGCTGCGCAAAGGACTCCTCGGCGCACCCACCGTCACTGAGTACGGCCGCCTGGGCAACGGCGATCAGGGCCAGATCCGCGAATTTTATCTCGCCAGTCTGGAAAAGGTCGCCCCCGAGTTGCGGACCGAGTTTTATAAGTTGTACGCGTACTACTGAGACAAGTTTGTTATGAATGGCCGGCCTGCACCGGCCAATAAGAGAGGATGACTCGCAATGGGCAAGGAAAAGTTTGACCGGTCAAAGCCGCACGTAAACGTAGGGACGATCGGGCACATCGATCACGGCAAGACGACGCTGACGGCGGCGATCACGAAGGTGTTGTCCAAGCACAACCCGAAGAACTCGTTCCGCTCGTTTGACTCGATCGACAACGCTCCGGAAGAGCGCGAGCGCGGCATTACGATCGCCACGGCGCACGTGGAGTACGAGACGTCGAAGCGGCACTATGCGCACGTCGACTGCCCGGGCCACGCCGACTACATCAAGAACATGATCACCGGCGCGGCCCAGATGGATGGGGCGATCCTCGTCGTGGCTGCCACCGACGGCCCGATGCCGCAGACCAAAGAGCACGTTCTGCTGGCGCGCCAGGTTGGCGTTCCGTACATCGTGGTGTTCCTGAACAAGTGCGATGCGGTTGAGGACGAAGAGTTGATCGAGCTGGTGGAGATGGAAGTCCGCGAGCTGCTGTCGAAGTACGACTATCCGGGCGACGATACTCCGATCATCCGCGGCTCTGCGCTTGGCGCGTTGAATGGCGAAGCCAAGTGGGAGGCCAAGGTCGACGAGCTGATGGAGGCGGTGGACAGCTATGTTCCGCAGCCGGAACGCGCGGTCGATCTGCCCTTCCTGATGCCGATCGAGGACATCTTCTCGATCTCTGGTCGTGGAACTGTCGTAACCGGAAGAATTGAACGCGGCAAGGTGAAGGTAGGCGAGGACTGCGAGATCGTCGGCTTCCGCGAGACGCGCAAGACGGTCTGCACCGGTGTCGAAATGTTCAAGAAGCAGCTGGATGAGGGCCTGGCGGGCGACAATGCCGGACTTCTGCTGCGCGGCATCGCGAAGGAAGATGTGGAGCGCGGCATGGTGTTGGCCAAGCCGGGTTCGATCACGCCGCACAACGTGTTCAAGGGCGAGGTCTACGTGTTGAGCAAGGAAGAAGGCGGGCGACATACTCCGTTCTTCAACGGCTACCGTCCTCAGTTCTACTTCCGGACGACTGACGTGACCGGTTCGGCGAAGCTGCCGGACGGCACCGAGATGGTGATGCCGGGCGATAACGTGTCGCTGGAGATCACGCTGCACACGCCGGTGGCGATGGAGAAGGGCTTGAGGTTCGCGATCCGCGAGGGCGGCAGAACCGTCGGAGCAGGAGCGATCAGCGAGATCATCAAGTAGTTCAGTTTCGCGGTAGAACCTTTGGGGCGGCCGAAAGGCCGCCCCAAGCTTTTGCGGAAATACGATGGCGGGTGGCCACCCTTCACGAACCTCAAAACCTCGGGTGCCCCATCCTTCGCGCCTTTGCGAAGGGTGGGATGTAAACGGCTCGCACCGCCCGCTCACCATCCCACATCTTTCGTAGGGGAGCAAACCTCCTCTTGCCTTCGCGAAACCGCACGTGTGAAGTGATCTGGATCACATCCTTTAACACCCACCGCACGA
>DASWCA010000405.1:0-3514 GCA_036390355.1 Acidobacteriaceae bacterium | reverse complement strand
ATTCTTCTGCAACTTCGGCAGCGCGATCTTGCGAATCGATTTTGGAGGAGCGCCGATAGGTTGGCTGTCGGACGGAAGCGTTATGTTCTCGTACGTGGCGCTGCCGGGGACCGGTTGAAAAGCCGTCGAACTCAGATAGACCGGCTGCCCCTTGTCGTTTGCAATTTCGATGAAGAGTTGCGCGTCGGCGCTCTCTGTCGCAGGGGGCTGTTCTGCTCCGCTGCGAGACTGTGAGGCACCGTCGTAAGTGAGCAGGAAATATCCAGTGCTGTCGACATAGGCGAAACCGTACTGGCTTTTGTATGCTTTCTGAGCGTCGACGAGGAACACGGCAAATCCAGGCACCGGCTGTAGATTGGCATCGAAGACGCGGCCGTGCAGCGCCCATCCGGTCGCGGCCACTTTGGGAGCGGGCGTGGTGATCTGCCGGCTCACAACCTCGATCTGTGCAGCGGTGCTGGCCGCTGTGGTCGCGGCCGCTTCGGCACTCTTGACCAGGTCAGGATTGACTCCTGGCTGTACGCTCAGGGCGACAGCCGTACGCTTCAGCCCTGTAAGGCGGGCTTGATGGACAAGCGTCAGGTTCTGCAGGCGGTTCGTCGCGCTGCTGTCGGAAGAGGACAGCAACGTGCTGATCTCGCTCTGAATCTGTGCTGTATTTGCGTCGATTGTCGCCTTGCCGGGTGTGAAGGTGCTCATCGTATTTCCGTCCTTTCGGGTGCTGCCTTGTTTCGATGACGCCAGGGATCTGAACGATCTCTTTCGTTTATTGTTTGGAGCACAGCTGATTGTGGAGTACCACATTGTTGTTCTGAATCAGCTTGGCGGCGGGGCCCGAAGCAAACAGGCAGTAGGTCGAAATGTTCTGCGAGGTGATATTCAACAGCCCATAAGTGCTACCGGAAGCCGCTACCGAGTTAAGGGATTCCTGGAACCGATTGCCGCATACCTGGATGGATGCGGCGAGCAGGGCAGCATCGAGAGTAGCCGTACCCTCACGCCCTTCGAGCCGGCAATGATTGTTCGAGAAGATGAGATCGTCCAGGCTGAAAATGGCCACAGATACGGACCCACGCTCGCGACTAGCGCGACCCTGGAACTGGCAGACATTGTTGGTAAATAACACCGCTCCGTTCGTGGGAGTGGAGATCGAAGCGTCTTTGATGTCCAGGTTGAAGTCGCGAGCGGTACCGTAAAGGCTGGAGTAGCTCCACCCAGCGTTGGGGACATCCATAGAAGTGCCGAGATTCATGATCATCACGGTGAGAACCCCCGCAGCATTCGGCGTGGTGGTCAACTGTACGTCCGACGATGCCACCATGTTCTCCATTTTGCTGGCGTCGACAGCGGAGACAGTTCCGCCGGTGCTGAAGTTATTGTTGACGATGGAGAAGGGGCCGAAGCCGACGACTTCAAGAGCTTCGCCAAGCGCCATGCGAACGACGTTGTGCTCCACGCGGAGGGCGGGCAGACCGGGCGCATAGAGCGGTGCGGCCAGGGCGTAGTTCTGCATTTCGGCGGCCTTTGACTCATACATCATTTGACTTACGGAACTATCCCATAGCGAGCTGGAGGCGACCTCGAGCGCTGGCGGTGTGACCAGCATGACGAAGATCCCTGCGCGCAACCCTCCAGCAGCGTCCGCACTTCGTACCCATGTGCCGGACACGAGATCGCGGGTTTCGACGATGTGGTTGCGGCTGATTTCGACCATCTGACCGTTGAGCACGAAGATGCCGCAGACGTCAACGCCAGGTCTGACCCCAAAATCGGTAATAGTGTTGTCGCGGACGATCAGGTTTTCGACATCGGGCACGCAGATGGCCCCGTATCCGAAGCTGGACGAATCCACTGCATTAGGACTGGTAGGAATAAGCAGCGTGCTGGAGATAGTGTTGGCCGTGATGGTGAGGTTCTTGATGCTGATGACTTCGACGGTCTTACGCAGATTGAAGAAGCCTACCGGCCCGATGCCGCACAGACCCATGTTGCGGATCCGATTGCGGTTGATCTGGATATTGATCAGCTTGCCTCCGGCGGCGACGCTGCTTCCCCCGGAGCCCTGACCGGGAGTGCCGGGTTCGAAGGATGTCGAAGTGGAGCAATCACCCTCGTGGACAATGAAGACGCCGGTGGTGATGCCCGTGTCGGATCCATTTTCATCGAGCAGAGAGAAGCTGCCGAGGGTGATGCCGTTGCGCCTGCCGCCTTCGATCTCGTTCTCGATGACAAAGACGTCCTGGGACGGACCTGCGATTTGAATGCCGCCGGGATGCAGGGAGACTGTTGTGGAGGTAGCGGCCGGTGAGACTCCGACGTGCAGAATCTCGTCCTTTATATTGCTATTCACCGAACTCTTTTCGCCGTCCGATCTGATGTCGGCGAGCACACTTGTGGGCAACCATTCGACGTCGGCGGTGGCGCTTTGGATGCCGACCCAGTTGTGCCTGATACGGATCTCCTGACCGGAGACGTAGACTGCCGGCCAGAGGCTGCGCACGTTCTTCATGGCGATGCGGTTGTTGCGAATATTGAGCAGCGTGACTGTCGAGGCGAGGATCGCGGGGAGAGTGGAGGCGGTGAGGACGAGATCTTCGAGCGTCGCGTCGATCACGCGTCCGGACCGGAGCGAGAAAGCCTTCGCGACAAATGTGTTCCGATCCGTAGCGGCCGCTTCGCCGGTAGCCTGATTGGCGTTGGGATTTTGAGAGTCCATAGAGCTTGAAACGCGTGTCGTGGCTTTCTCGGCGGCATTGAGATTGCCCGTACCGTCGAGCAGAATTCCGACCTCGCCGGTGTCAGCCTCCACAGCGAAGGATCGAAGAATAACGTGCTCAGAGTCGACAACCGTGATAACCGCGTTGAACGTGTTATTGCTCTGGCTGCTCGAGGACGAATCATTTGCAGCAGGACCGAGCGACGGCGAGGCAAGACGTGTTTGCCATCCGCAGCCTTGAACGACGATGTCGCGCCGCCGCTCGATGAGTACGTGCTCGAAGTAGCGGCCGGGGAGGATGCAAACTTCGCCACCAGCATCAGGCAGCGACTCGATGGCTTTCTGGATGGAAGTGAATTGGCCATGGCTCTCGACGCCGTCGCCCACGGTGCAGGTGCAGCAGCCGCAGGTGTCCTCTTTTCCTCCTCCGGTCGGCACTGGGTTCCTGCAGTCGGTGGCGGATGACGGGTTGAAGTTGACGATGGAGAGCTTTGTGTAGTGGTGGTGGATGCCGCGCGGCGGTGCATTTGTGAGTTGCGGGTCGAGTGAGCCATCGGCGGTGCGGGCAGCGAAGGTCCAGAAGTCTCCCGTCTGAAAAGTTCCGGTCGCAGAACTGAGATTGAACGTGACCGTGATGCCGCTTTCAAGAATGAGCGTTGTTCCGGCCACAGGCACGGGAATGTCGCCCTTGCTGCCGGAGGCGCCGAGGTCATACCAAACGGTAGTGCCGTCCTGCTCGTAAATCTTGCCGGAGTGGTCCCACCGTCGGATGCGCGTTCGGGTGTTCTCCGCCGGAGT
>DASWCA010000404.1:0-15838 GCA_036390355.1 Acidobacteriaceae bacterium | reverse complement strand
CAACATGGGCTACACGGCGAGCTTCCTGCCGAAGCCTGTCGTCGGCGTGAATGGCAGCGGTATGCACACCAACATGTCCATCTCTGAGGGCAAGACCAATCTCTTCTGGGACGAGAAGGGCCAGGAGAAGCTCTCCTCCTTTGGATGGGAGTACATCGACCGTATCCTGACGCATGGCCTGGATCTCTGCCTGATTCTGAACCCAAGCGTCAATGCATATCGCCGGCTCGATCCGCATTTCGAGGCGCCAAACCAGTTGAAGGCTTCGGCCACGGATCGCGGATCGATGGTACGCGTGCCGATCGGCAACTCGAAGTCCATGCGCGTTGAGGTGCGTTCGGTCGCGCCGGATGCCAATCCATATCTGGTGCTGTACTCCCTGTTCAAGACGGGTATCGAGGGCTCCACGGCCAAGGTAGACAATCTGCGCCAGGCGGAGCGCTACTTGCCGGATAACATCTACGATGCGATTGCGGACTTCAACTCCGCAGAGTGGATCAGCACAATTCTAAGCGACGATGTGAAGGGCCGATTCGCGGACTTGAAGCGGGCCGCTGCCGATCGTTGCGCGCGGCAGTTGGGCACCTTCGTGAAGGGCCCTGAGGTGCAGTACCACCACGAGGTTTATAACCAGGCTCTATGGACTTTGTTCTAGAGCGGCTGAGGGTTCAGTGTCAGTGGGCGTCTGAGGCCGGTCCCTCACATGTGGCTGGAACCTCGGCGAAGCGATAGCCGACGTATGCGTCTGTGAGTAGATATTTCGGGTCAGACGGATCGTTCTCGATTTTCTTACGCAACTGGCGGACGAACGTGCGGAGGTAATCCACTTCCTGGCGGTAGTCCGGGCCCCAGACGGAAGTGAGCAGCTTGCCGTAAGTCACTGCGCGGCCTGCGTGAGTCATCAGGTAGAACAGGATGTCATATTCCTTGCGCGTCAGGTGGATCGGCTGGCCGCCCTTATTGACGGTGCGCCGGGTTGGGAGCACCTGGATATCGCCGATGGAAAGCGGCGCATCCTCGTTGCGCTCTGGAGCCTGAGCACGTCGCACCGCGGATCGCATTCGAGCCACGCACTCGCGAATGCTGAAGGGTTTCGTGATGTAGTCGTCGGCGCCGCATTCCAGCGCTTCGACCTTCTCCTCCTCGCCATCGACGACGGTCAGCATCAGAATCGGCAGGCGCGGGGCCAGCGACCGAAGCCGTGCCAACGTCTTCATGCCGCCCATTCCAGGCATGTTGATGTCCAGCAGCACTACATCGAAGGTCTGCGACTGCATCAGTTGCACAGCCTCTTCCCCACGCGACGCCTCGGTGGTCACGAATCCCATCTCGTTGAGCGGCGTCCGCAACGCCCGCCGGATAGACGGCTCGTCGTCAACAAGAAGAACACGGATAGCAGAACTGGACGTTACAGCGTTCATGAACGCGCACCTTCTTGCGGCGCGACAGGTTGTACGGTTGGTAGTGAGGCGTAAAAAGTCGTCCCCTTCGCCGTGTCGCTGGTCACCCAGACGTGTCCACCCTGTGCCTGGGCGGTGCGCTTGGCAACTGAAAGACCGATGCCGGTGCCAGGCACCTTGTTGGAGGATAAAGAGGAACGATAATAGCGGTCGAAGACCCGCTCGAAGTCCGTTGGCGGAATCACGGGCCCAAAGCTATGCACGGAGAATATGACCTCGGCGGCATGCTCGGAAACCCGAATCGTGACCGCAGTACCCGGAGTGCCATACTTAGCCGCGTTATCGACGTACTGTGTGAGCAGAGCCACCAGCAGGCTGCGGTCGCAGCATATCGACAGATCGTCCCGCGCGATCAAAATCCTGACCGACAGACCCGAAAGCTGGTCGCGTAGACTTGCCACCACGTCCTCTATCAGCGGCGCAATTGCAACTTTCTCCGCATGCGGAATCATATCCGAAGCCTGCAGGCGAGCGGTCTTGAGCAGGCGAGTCGTCAGCCGGTTGAGCAGTGCAGCCTGCTCATCGATCAGTGTCACCAGTCCAGACTGGGCGGGAGACAGATTCCCTATGGCACTAAGTCCCTCGCTGGCCGCTCCGATCGCGGTCAACGGCGTCTTGTAGGCATGGGCGAGACTGTCCAGGACAGTCGTACGCAACTGTTCCGTTTGCCGCGCAGTCTCAGTGCGGGTCTCGTTGGCGAACGCGTGATAGCGATCGAAGGTAATCGCTACGATCGAAGCAATCGTAGTGGCCATCTCGGCTCGCGTCTCGCCGCGCAGCATTAACGCGCCGATAGGCAGACTGCCCATGCGCAGGACTCTTCGGCTGAGGCCGGTCTCCGGATCGTCGCTGACGGTCTCGAAGATGCATATGTTCTGCAGCGCATCCTGTAAGTCCTCGAACCAATCTCCAGCGCGATAGACTTCCTGCAGATCGGCGTCGAAGATGGCCACAGACTCCACCTGAAAGATGGACTGCACCAGGATAGCCAGTTGCGGTCCAGGCTTCCGATGCGGGTCTAGTTTGGTGGTCTCGATGATGAAGTTACAGAGTTGTTGGGCCTGCATAGGGAATGGCGCGACGGTCTGCCCCGTTGAGGTCAAAGGCGCGGATAGAGGCGGTTCTGTCGCCGGAGCGGACGATGCGGGACGCTTGCCGCCGATCAACGATAGTAGTCTCCCGCCGCTGGGTCGCGTCTGAATCGTCTGGGTAATCTGACGGAAACCTATCATTTCCACTCCGACTGCATGTATCTTCTGCTTCGGCCCATGACAGTTATGAACCGCAATGCCAGAAAAGTTACCATCGCGACCGGGCGGCGAAGCAAGAAGGTACATCCGTGAGCGTGTATTTTCCGGACTTCGCTATTTCCTGCTGCCCGAGGATTTATGGCTGATCTCTATATCAGAACTTTGATGAAGTTTGAAGGGTATCTAGTCAAGATTCTAGCATCCCCTATTTCGTAGTATGCCCGCTTATTTCTCTGCGAGCATGGTCAAGCGATTGCCTAAAGACTAAGGGAAGATCGACGGCCGACCAAAATCGTTGGCAGGGGGCGGTGAGACGGACTCACACGCAGAGTTTCCAACGGCTATAATGAAGAGCGTTGCGGGAGTAGTTCAGTGGCAGAACGTCAGCTTCCCAAGCTGAATGTCGCCGGTTCGATCCCGGTCTCCCGCTCCAAACTCTTCCCTGTTCCACATTGCCACAATGAGGCCGCAACAAGGCAGATCGCCCGGCGGATTCGCCGCCAGGAAGCTCCGCGTTCGAAATTAGTGGACGATGCTTGCGGTATTCTGCTGCGTCTTGCCACCGTTTTCCAACGCCAGAGCCTCAGGCATAAAGTTCAGCGCTTTGTTGACCTCGGGGTCAGCCTGAGCGCGAATCTTCAGTCCTTCGAGCTGACCGAACTGCGAGGTAAAGAGCTCAGCCTTGATGTTGGACTTGATCCAATCCGATGATCCGGTGATGTCGGCATCGGTGTAGTCCACTTGATTGGCCTTCAGGAAATCCTTGAACTGCTGGATGACTGCGTCGTCTGCTACGAACTCCCGGCTGATGGGATGCGCCGCGATATAGTGCTTCGCGAACCCGCCGATGCCCGAGTTGACGAAGACGTAATGCTGAAGCAGCGAAATCTGGAAGCGATTCAGATTGGGGACGTCGATCTTCTCGTCGGGGGTGATGCCGCCTCCGCCATAGACCGTGCGGCCTGAATCGGTGAGCTTGACTTCGAGGTTGGACTTGTCGGCCTTCTTGGCATCGTCGCGGACGTAGTAGTAGTCGTAGAGCGATACGTGGTCGTAAGAGCGCTGGATGAGACGGCCCGACGGTGTGTAGTAGTGATAGGTGGTCAGCGCGAGGCCAGTGTTCTCTGAGACCTGGAAGACGGTCTGGACGAGTCCCTTGCCAAAGGTGGTTTCGCCGACGATCAACGCACGGTCATGATCCTGCAATGCGCCGGAGACGATCTCGGCAGCCGAAGCAGTATTGCGATTAACGAGGACGACGATGGGGAACTTGGTGTTCCCTTCCTCGCCGCGGGAGGCGCGATAGATCTGGTCGGGGAATGCACGGCCACGTTGCGAAACCACGATTTGGCCTTTTTGCAGAAGCTTGTCACAGATATTGACAGCCTCGTTGAGCAGTCCGCCCGGATTACCGCGGAGGTCGATGACAAGGCCATGCAGATTGCCGCCGCTGGCGGTCTGGAATTTTTCAAGCGCGTCGCCAAATTCGCGGCTGGTGCTCTCGGAGCTGAAGTTCAGAATATGGATATAGCCCACGCCCGGCTTGAGCATGAAGGCGAAGTCGACTGAAGGATGCGGGATCGCGTCGCGGACCAGGTCAAAGGTAAGCGGCGCATCCTTGCCCTCGCGGGTCATGATGACGGAGACGTGCGTGCCTTTGGGACCCTTGAGCATGCTGGCGACAGCGGCTGAGTCGAGCCCCTCGGCGGACTTCCCGTCGATCGACATAATCATGTCGCCAGGGCGGATGCCTGCTTTGAATGCGGGTGTGCCCTCAAACGGAGCGAGGACGACGACGTGAATGGTGCCGTTCTTGTCCGGCTGCGGTTGGATGGACATTCCGACGCCGTAGTAGTTTCCGTGCTGGTCTTCGCGCATCTGAGCGAAGGCCTTGGGGTCGTAGAAGTTCGAGTGTGGGTCGAGAACGTGGAGCATTCCCGGAATCGCGCCGTCGTAAATAGCCTTGTCGGTCTTCTCCTGATTGAGCGGCTCGGCATAGTTCTGTTCGACGAGGGAGTAGACGTCGGTGAACTCGTGCAGCGAATCGCGCAGGGTGGACTCGTCGGAGGCGGACTGCGCCGCGACTTTCTCGTTGACAAATGAGCCAATAACGGCGCATGTGGCGAGGAACAAGGTTACGGAAAAGAGTGCGCGACGAGTGCGGGAAGCCATCAACTTGGTTACCTCGAATTTACTGCGGAAGGGGTGCGGCGCGCCGCGAGCAGGAAACCGGTTTGCACGCCAAACCCACTCCAGCGTTGGACGAGTATAGCATCGGTTGTGTGAGCGATGCTGCCAACTGCCGTGATCACAACTGAAATCCGCAGGGATTTCCGCCCCCCGTACTTAAGTCCTAAAGTCTTCTAAACAAAGGGCAAAGTATGGCAGGTTTGGTATATACCATCCGCTGTCAGTTCGCTTCCCCGCTGCCTCTACTTTCTGCCTCTATTTTATCGGGCTGTCAAGCTGTTTTGTGGATCTTGGTGGAGCGGAGATCAGAGGCCGGGCATGGTTCATCCTGGAGCGAGATGTGAGGCATTCGCCAACAAGCGCATACCTCAAGGTCAAAACCCCTGCTCTGGAACCTGGGCTGAGAGGGCGAAGCCTGAAGGCTTGGTTTACCTGGAAGCTTGGGGCGATCGGTTGCACGTGACGATGGCATTCTGATGCCGCGTGACGATGTTGATGGCAAGGAGTTTCGAAGACATGGAAAGGAGATACTGTTTGGAAATTGGTGTGGGCGGCGTGTGGCAGATAGAATAGGACAACCGGATATCGGGCGTACGCCAGGCGAGTCAAACTGGAGAGACCGGATCGGCGGGACGGGCGTAAATCGGACAGTATTGAGCAGATTGTCTATGGGCAATGGAAGTGAGAGAGACCTTTTGAGATTTGTGGATTTGGATTCTGTGGACACGATGCGAACCAGGCTTGGAAATGCCGCGCGGCGGCGGATTGTGGGCGGAGCCGGGGTGGGTTCTCTTCTGCTGATGCTGGTCGGCGGGGCGGTCGGCCAGGTGTCGGTGCCGAAGTACCGAAGCCCCATCGAGGCGCCAAAGCCGCAGGTGGCATTGCCAGCGCCGACGGCAGTCACGACCAATGGAACGGTCGTGGAATATCCCATCGTCCGCGTGAACAACCAGATCATCGACAACAGCGACTATGAGCGCTCTCAGCATCAACTGCTGTCTGAAGCGCAGCAGGCAAACCTGAGCCCAGCCGAGCTGGAACAGCGGCGGAAGGACATGCTGCGCGACATGATCGACCAGCAGCTTCTGCTGTCACGCGGCAAGGACCTGGACATCAACGCCGACTCCGAGGTGATCCGGCGGCTGGACGATATCCGCAAGCAGAACCATCTCGACTCGATGGATGACCTGGATAAGGCGGTGCGCGACTCCGGTATCTCGGTTGAGGATTTCAAGGCGAACATCAAGAACAGCATCATCACGCAACAGGTGGTGCGCGATGAAGTCGGCCGCAATCTGCGGCTGACGGCCAAGGAAGAACAGACTTATTACGACCAGCATAAGCAGGAGTTCGAGCAGCCCGAACAGGTGCGGTTGAACGAGATTCTGATCACAACGCCGGACGACGCGTCCGATACTCAGGTCGCCCAGGCGAAGGCCAAAGCAGACGAAGTAGAGGCGAAGCTGAAGGCCGGAGCCAAGTTTGAGGACCTGGTGAAGCAGTATTCGGGCGGGCCGAACCCGGAGACGGGTGGAGACCTGGGATCGTTCAAGCGTGGCGCACTGGGATCGAAGGCTTTGGAGGACCCGACGTTCGCTCTGAAGGCCGGCGAGTCGACCGCTCCGATCCGTACGCGGCAGGGCTACATCATATTGAAGGTGACGGAGCACGCGGCGGCAGGGATTCCTCCGCTCAGCGAGGTCGATCAGCAGGTTCAGCAGGCAATCTACGAGGCTGCCATTCAGCCCGCGCTGCGCGCCTATCTGACCAAACTGCGCGAGAATGCGTACATCGATGTAGCCGCCGGATTTGTCGACACAGGGGCCAGCCCCAAGGAGACGAAGCCAATATTTGCGGGCGCGACGCCTCTCCCGGAAAAGAAGAAGAAGACGCAGAAGGGCAGGCTCGAAGACGCACGCACCGCTACTCCGGCGACAGCAACAAAAGCCGGAGCACCGGCAACTGCTGGAACTTCGGCTGCAACTTCGGCTGGGACTTCACAACCAGCATCGGCAGGGGCCACACCGCCGCCTGCGACGGCAGCAGTGGCTTCGAGTCCTGGCGGAAAACAGGTCAATGTAGCGACGGGGAAAAAGCATAAGATCCATCGCGAAAAGATTCGCTTTGGACAGGCTCCGCGGAACTCGCTTCCTCAGGCTCCCGAGGAGACGCTGGCGGCTGGAGCGGACCAGGGTCCGGGTGCAGCATCGAGTGTGTTACCCGCGCCAGGCGAGGCAATTGCGCCGATCGAGCAGCCAAACACCGTTGCTTCGAATGTCGATCCGCTTGCTCCGGCCGCGCCTGAACGCAAGAAGACCCGCTTCAGCGACCGCGCAGCCACAGAGGCTCAGACCAAGGCTGCGGCGAAGGCGGCCAAGGTAAAGCAGAAGGTCGCGATTACTCCGGCTCCGCTGACGACAGACGAAAAGTTGGCGCAGCAGACGCAGAATGCGCCGCTCGGACTGAGCGGCGATACCGCGGCTAAGAAGAAAAAGACGAAGGTGAAGGGCGCACCGAAGGAGCGTATCCAGCAGAAGCCCCCGGCCCCGCCAGCAGCAAAACCTGAGGCAACGCCGATTCCGCCAAAGAGCGTGCGCGACAATGGAGAGCCGGCGGTGACGCCGGCGCCCGCAACAACTCCAGCGGCTCCGGCAACTGCGCCACCTGCTCCAGCCGACACACAGCCGGCCACACCGCCTCCGCAGTAACCCTGCAGCGACGATGTGTTCTATCGGAAGTTGATGTGTGGATGTGATCGCGCTGGGGACGTATGCTTGGCACCATGAAAGATTTCTTCGTAGCGGACGCGGCAAAGTTTGATGGCGCGGTGGTGACGACTTTTTTTGCGGTCTCGTCGTTCTCTGTACGCGATAAAAAGACGGGCGGCGGCCAGTACCTTGCATTAATACTGAGCGATAAGACCGGGTCGATGGAAGCCCGCATGTGGGATGAGATCGCTTCGGCGGTGGCTACCTGCGGCGAGGGCTGCTATGTCAAGGTGCAGGGAAATATCGCGAAGTACCAAGGCAAATTTCAGATCACGCTGACCAAGATGCGGCTGGCGGCTGCGTCCGAGATCGACGTAGCGGATTTTATTCCGACTACGAAGTATGACATCGGCGAGATGTGGGCCGAACTCCGCGGATATGTGGAGGCATTCCAGAATGCCGACCTGCGGCGGCTGGTGTTTGCATTTCTCGACGACGAGGCGATCGGCGCGGCTTATCGTGAGGCTCCCGCCGCCAAGATGCTGCACCATGCTTGGATTGGCGGACTGCTGGAACATGTCGTGACGCTGGTGCGGGTGTGCCGGGTGACGGCGCCGTTCTATCCCGAGGTGGATGCGGACCTGTTGGTGACGGGCGCGATCCTGCACGACATCGGCAAGGTGCGCGAGCTGAGCTGGGGGACGACGTTTGCATACACGCTCGAGGGACAGATGATCGGGCACATCTCGATCGCTCAGGGAATGCTGATCGAGAAAGTCGGGACGCTTGCCGGCTTTCCGGAGAAGCTGCGGGTGCTGGTGGAGCACATGATCCTGAGTCATCACGGAAAGTACGAGTTCGGCTCGCCGAAGCTGCCGATGACTCCGGAGGCGGTGCTGCTGAGCGCGCTGGATGACGTCGAAGCGAAGATGCAGGCGATGCGCAATGAATTTGGGCGCGACTCGGCTGCGGGCAAGAGCGGCGCAGAGATGACGGAATGGGTGCGCAGCATGGAGCGTCCGCTACTGAACTCGAAGGCGTATCTCGCGGATGAGGAGCAAGACGAAGTAGCGCCGGAAACTGTTAAAGGCGCGTGAATTGGCCGGGGATTGGCATCCCTTGTGCCGGTTGGAACACCTAATTTTTGAGGATCGTCGGAACGCTTTTCGGAGGACGTTATGCGCGTTGTGTTGAGCCGGTCGGCAAAGGCTTTTGCAATTTTTCTGGCAGTGCCACTTGCGGCCGCGTTGGTCGCTTGCAACTCCAGCCAGTCCTCGCAGACTGTGACGCTGAATGGTGCGGGCAGCACGTTTGTTTATCCGGTGATGTCGCGATGGACTCAGGGGTTCCATGAGACTCACAAGGACATTCAGATCAACTATCAGTCGATTGGATCAGGCGGCGGACTACAGCAGGTAAAGTCGGGCACGGTGGATTTCGGAGCGTCCGACTACGCGTTGGACGACAAGGCACTGGGCGACATGAAGCCGGTACTGCAGATTCCTGAGACCGCGGGGCCAGTGTGCCTTACGTACAATTTGCCGGGCCTGACGCAGCCGTTGCAGTTGTCGGCGGACGTGATTGCGGGCATGTTTCTGGGCACGATCAAAAGCTGGCAGGATCCGATGGTGAAGAAGGACAATCCGGGTCTGACGCTGCCGAATACGAGGGTAGTGATCGTGCACAGGAGTGATGGGTCGGGTACGACAGCTGCGTTTACAACGTATCTTTCGGCAGTTTCGGCGGATTGGAAGTCTAAAGTGGGGCAAGGCGGAGCGGTGTCGTGGCCCGCTGGAATGGGCGGCAAGGGCTCAGAGGGCGTGACCGAGGAGATTCGGCAATCGCCGGGCTCGATCGGTTACGTCGAGTTGACATATGCGCAGCAGAACAAGCTTCCGGTGGCAAACATCAAGAACCTCGCAGGAAAGTACGTTCAGCCGAGTACCGTCAGCACGACTGCCGCGATTTCGGGCTATGCGGATGCGCTGACCAAGGATCCGAGGACGCCGATCGTGAATCCGCCGGCGTCGGCTCCCGATGCGTACCCGATCTCTACGTTGACGTTCCTGATCATTCCGAAGGATGGGACGGATGCGGTGAAGCGATCCGCGCTGAAGAAGTTTGTGGGCTACATCATCTCGGATGGACAGACGGCTGCCGGTGGATTGAACTACGCTCCATTGCCGGACTCGGTGCGGCAGTACGATCAGACGACGCTAAGCCAGATGACGGTGAACGGCGCGCCCGTGCAGTAGGGCTGGCGAGTTGGTCAATCCTCAGGCGAAGCTGAAGCCGCTGCGTGCTAGTGGGAGCGTTCGGATGCGGTTGCCGGTTGCGGCGAAGACGGCGTTGGCGATTGCGGGCAGAACCGGCGGCAGGGACGGTTCGCCCAGACCGGTCGGCGGAAATTCTGTCATGTGCCAGTGAATCTCGATGGTTGGGGTCTGCTTGAAGCGCAAAATAGGGTGCTGGTGGTAGTTGGTCTGTTGCACCCGGCCCTCGACGAGCGTGACTTCCTGGATCATCTGGCTCATGCCTTCGACGATTGCGCCCTCGACCTGAGCCTCCGCGCCGGAGGGATTGACAATCTGGCTGCCCACGTCGCCCGCCGCCCAGACGTGCTCGACGGTGATGCGATTTTGTGAGTCAACGGAGACTTCCGCAACTTCAGCGAAGTAGCCGGCGTGGCAATAGTGGCAAGCGAGGCCGAGGCCTTTGCCGGGGCTGCGCTTGCGGTTGGCCCAGCTGGATTTTTCGGCGACTAGTTGCAGTACGCCTTTCATGCGGTCGGGAT
The DNA here is from genome assembly GCA_036390355.1 of Acidobacteriaceae bacterium. Classification (GTDB taxonomy): domain Bacteria; phylum Acidobacteriota; class Terriglobia; order Terriglobales; family Acidobacteriaceae; genus Edaphobacter. Next base: position 5,436 of record DASWCA010000404.1, on the reverse strand, counting down.
TGAGTGAATCGGAGAAGCCTCGGCGGCCGCCTGCTTCGGGATTGGGCAGTGGAGCCGGCGTTGCGTTGAGCAGTTCGAGACGTACTTCAAGCGGATCGCGACCGGCAGCGGTGGCAATCTCGTCGATGAAGCCCTCGATGACCCAGGCGTAGGCGTTGTGGCCGGGGGCGCGGAGTGCTCCCGTGCGCAGCCACAGAGGTTGATTCGAAGAATAGAGCGCGTAATTCGCGATGCGGCCTGAGGGAAATTCGGTGGCATCGATGTTGGCGCCGGAGGCGAAGCGCGCACCGTCTCCGTAGCTGGCGAAGTGCTGGCGCCAGGCGATGACTTTGCCCTGCGCGTCGATCCCGGCCTTCATCGAATGCCAGGCGCCGGGCCGGTAGCAGTCGTGGGCGATGTCGTCTTCGCGCGACCAGAGTAGCTTGACCGGGACTCCGACTTGCTTGGCGATCCATGCGGCATCGACCATGTAGTCGTTGGACAAGCGCCGGCCAAAGCCGCCGCCGATACGGGTGATGTGCACCGTGATATCGCCGGCTGGAATGTTGAGTGCGCGGGCGACCTGTCCGCGGCCACCACCGGGCGACTGGCTGGGGACCCACATCTCCAGCTTGCCGTCTTTGAATGACGCGGTCGTTCCCTGCGGCTCGAGCGTGCCGTGCGCCAGGAATGGGTAGACGTAGTCGGCTTCGACCACTTTGGTGGCGGACTTGAGCGTTGCGTCCACGTCGCCGTAGCTGCGGAGAGTATTGGCGGGCGACGCCTTCAACATTTCGGCGGCGCGCTGGGCGAACTTCTCGCTGCTCTGCGTAACGCCGGCGCCGAAGTCCCAGTCGACCTTGAGGCTCTTGCGCGCAGACTGTGCCTGCCACCAGGTGTCGGCTACGATCGCGATGCCGGGTTCGAGGCCGGGGTCGGAGCCGACGTTGGGATTGGCTGCGATGGTGCCGTCAATGATGAATGCGTAACGGACGCCGGGGAGCTTCTTGATCTGGTCGAGGTTCGCGGACTTGACCTTACCTGCGAAGACGGGACACTTCGCAATGACGGCGTGCAACATGCCCGGCATGGCGACGTCGATGCCGAAGAGGGGCTTGCCGGTGACGATGGCGTGATTGTCAACGTTGGCCTGGCGCTTGCCGATGATGCGAAAATCCTTCGCGTCTTTGAGCTTGACCGATGCGAGCACGGGAGGCGTGAGTATAGCGGCGTCGGCTGCGAGTTCGCCGTAGCTGAAGGAGCGCTTGGACGCTGAGTGCAGGACACGACCGCAGTTCGTCGTGCATTCGGATTCGGCAACGGCCCAGCGCTTTGCGGCGACCGAGACGAGCATCTGCCGGCACGCAGCACCTACGCGGCGGAGAGGCAGATAGTTGTTCGGCGTTGAAGTGCTTCCGCCAGCGCCTTGTCCGCCGTAGCGAGTTTCGTCGAGGTCGCCCTGCTCGACGCGAATGGCGCTCCAATCGACGTCGAGCTCCTCGGCGATCATCATGGGCAGCATGGTCTTGACGCCCTGGCCGATCTCGGGCGACTTGGCCATGATGGTGACGGTTCCGTCGGGCGCGATTTTGATGAAGGCGCGGGGCGAGAGTTCGGGGCGCGATGAACCTTGTGCGGGGGCAAAGCGCGAGTCGAAGAGACCGAGCGCAAGGCCTCCACCGGCCAGCGCGCTTGTTTGCAGGAATGTTCGCCGATCGAGACGCATGAGGCCTCCGTTATTTCTTCTGGGCGGCTGCGCCCAATGTGCCCGCTAAAGCGGCTTGATGGACTGCCAGACGGATGCGCGGATAAGTGCCGCAGCGGCAGATATTTCCGTTCATCGCGGTGTCGATCTGCGCGTCCGTGGGATGCGGCGTGTGATCCAACAGCGCAGCGGCAGACATGATCTGGCCCGGCTGGCAGTAGCCGCACTGCGCGACGTCCGCCTGTTCCCATGCGACCTGAACGGGGTGCAGACCGTCCGGCGAGAGGCCTTCGATGGTGACGACGGCCTGACCGATAACGGAGCTGACCGCCGTCATACAGGAGCGCAGCGGACGGCCATTAACCAGCACCGTGCATGCGCCGCAGACGCCGATTCCGCAACCGTATTTGGCGCCTTTGAGGTCGAGCGTGTCGCGCAGAACCCAGAGCAGCGGCGTGTCCGGGGCGACATCGACGGTGGTAACGACGTTGTTGACCTTGATCTTCAGAGGCATCGCACTTCCCTGCTTCACGTCGGGGATGGATTGCAATCCTCTGAAATCTAGTCCAGTTACGGCTGGGCGGGATGTGACCCGGGTCACCGCTCGGAGTTCGGTGGGGCTTTACCCCCCGGGGAGGTATGAGGCTCGAGGCTTGAGGTATGAGGTGTGAGCGATCGGGTTTTATGGACCAGCTTTCAGCGATCGGCTTTCAGCGGTCGGCGGTCGGCACTGTGGAAAGTGAGTCCCCATGGTCGGCGCGGTAAGGCAGCATCGAACATGTTGGAGGAATTCGTAGTCGCTCCATTCGGTGACGGAGTTATGGTGCCACGGGTGGAGATGCAGGAGGGTCCGGCGTAAGTTGTTACAATCTCAGTTTGGGCTGACAGGGCTGAGAGCGAGATAGATGCTGCGATTTTCGACTGCGGGAGAGAGCCACGGCGAGAGCCTGGTGGCGATGGTGAGCGGGCTGCCGGCGGGCGTTCCGGTGGATCAGGCGTTTCTGGACCACGAACTTTGGCGGCGGCAAAAGGGTTACGGGCGCGGCGGCCGGATGCGGATCGAGCAGGACCGCGCGCACATTCTGAGCGGCGTTCGGCATGGCAAGACGATCGGGTCGCCGGTGGCGATGACGATTGCCAATAATGACTGGAAGAACTGGGAAGAGATTCTGCCGGTCGAGACGGGCGATCCGGCAAAGCATAAGGCCGTGGCTTCGCCGAGGCCAGGACATGCGGACCTGGCTGGAAGTTTGAAGTACGACTTTCCTGACGCCCGCTATGTGCTGGAGCGGGCGAGTGCGCGGGAGAGTGCTGCCCGGGTGGCTTGCGGGGCAATGGCGAAGATGCTGCTGCGGGCTTTGGGTGTCGAGGTGGCGAGCCATGTGATTCGCGTGGGCAAGGCGGAGCTTTCGCGGCCTGCGGAGTGGGCGGAGATTGCGGCGCTGGCGGAAAAGGATGAGGTTCTGCTGAGTTGCGTCGATGCCGAAGATGAAGCCCGGATGAAGCTGGAGGTTGATGTCGCGTTGCGGACCGGCGATACGGTTGGCGGCGTATTCGAGGTGGTAGTGCATGGGCTTGCGCCGGGCGTTGGCACTCACGCGAACTGGGACGAGCGGATGGATGGGCTGCTGGCGCAGGCGGTGATGAGTCTGCAGGCGGTGAAAGCAGTGGAGATTGGCCGGGGAGTGACGGCGGCTGAGTCTCTGGGGTCGGCGGTGCACGATGCGATAGGGTATGACAGCCAGGTTCAAGGTTCGAGGTTCGAGGTTCGAGGTGCGGCCGGCGATCAGCCATCAGCAAAGTTCACGGGGTTTACGCGGGAGCAGAATAATGCCGGCGGGATTGAGGGCGGCATTTCGAATGGCGAGGATGTAGTGGTGCGCGGGTACCTGAAGCCGATCTCGACGCTGCGGCGGCCGCTGGCTTCGGTGAGTTTCGCTACGCGGGAGCCGGTGAAGGCTGCTTACGAACGCAGCGACGTGTGCGTGGTTCCCGCAGCGGGCGTGGCAGCCGAGGCGATGGTCGCGCTGACGATTGGGCGGTTGGTGTTGGAGAAGTTTGGCGGGGATTCGTTGAAGGAGTTGGAGCGGAATTACAAGGGGTATTGCGAGCAGATTCGGACGTATTGACGGAAGTGAAGACAAATGCGGGGGATTCTTCCCCTTCGACTTCGCTCAGGGTCAGAATGACAGGCGGGATGGCAACTAGAAGATGGCGACGAAGGAAGCGTTGAAGATTCACGAGGTGGTGAAATATCCCGACCCGGTGCTGGCGAAGCCGGGGGTGCCGGTGACTGTCTTCGACGAGGCGCTGAAGAAGTTGGTAGCGGAGATGTTCGAGAGCATGTATGTGGCGCAGGGAATCGGATTGGCAGCTCCGCAGATCAGCTTGTCGAAGCGGCTTACCGTGATCGATGTCAGCTTCAAGAAGAATCCGAAGGACAAGCTGGTGCTGATCAATCCGGAGGTCGTCGAGACGCGCGGCAAGCAGGTGGAAGAAGAGGGATGCCTGAGCCTGCCCGACATTCGCGAGAAGGTGCAGCGCGCCGCGTGGGTGAAGGTGAAGGCGCAGAATGAGCGCGGCGAGTGGTTCGAAGTGGAGGGCGAGGAGTTGCTGGCGCGCGCGATGCTGCATGAGATCGACCATCTGAATGGCGTGCTGTTCATCGACCGGATCAGCCGGCTGAAGCGCGAACTGGTGCTGCGGAAGATCAGGAAGATGCAGAAGAACGGCGAGTGGTAAAAGACGGTTGCAGGTTGCTAGTTGCTGGTTGTTAGTTGGTGAGCGGGTGGGTCGATGTGCTTGAAGCTGGTGTTTTGTGGGACCCCGGAATTTGCGGTGCCGACGCTGGAAGCGGTGATTGCGGTGGGGCACGAGGTTGCGCTGGTGGTGACGCAGCCGGACCGGGCGGCAGGGCGCGGAATGGAGTTGCAGGCTCCTCCGGTGAAGCGGACGGCGCTGGCGCATGGAATTCCGGTGGTGCAGCCGGAGAAGATCAAGGCGAATGCGGAGTTTCGTGAGCGGCTGGAGGAGGTGGGGGCGGACGCGATTTTAGTGGTCGCATACGGACGGATCATTCCGCGATGGATGCTGGACCTGCCGCGGCTGGGGTGCATCAATCTGCATGGGTCTCTGCTGCCGAGGTATCGCGGTGCGGCTCCGGTGCAATGGGCCGTGGCGAACGGCGAGAAGGTGACGGGCGTGACTACGATGTGGCTCAATGAGGGGCTGGATACCGGGCCGATGCTGCTGGCGGAGAAGCTGTGGATTGCGCCGGAAGAGACGGCGGTCGATCTGTTTGAGAGCCTGGCTGACATCGGCGCACGGTTGATGGTGAAGACGCTGCATGGGCTTGCCCAGGGAACGATCACGCTGGTCGAGCAGAATCATGCGGAAGCTACGCTGGCGCCGATTTTGACGCGCGAGGATGGGGCAATCGATTTTTCGCGGAGTGCCAAGACAATCTACGATCGGTGGCGCGGATTTCAGCCGTGGCCGGGGGCACACACGAAGCTGCGGGGGAAGAAGCTGATTGTGCATGGGATGCGGATGCGGGTTTCCAGTGGGATTTCGGCTGACCCGGGTGAGTTGGCCGTCGGTCGCGATCTGTTATGCGTAGGGTGTGGAGATAAGAGTGTGGTGGAGCTGGTCGAGTTGCAGATCGAAGGCAAGAAGCGCATGAGTGCAGCGGAGTTTCTGCACGGGTTTCAGGTACGGAGCGGCGAGAGGCTTGGATCTTGAGCGGGACCGGT
>DASWCA010000403.1:0-4147 GCA_036390355.1 Acidobacteriaceae bacterium | reverse complement strand
CTCTCACCCAGCACCGCGGCAATCTCGGAGTACTCGTACTCGAACACCTCGCGCAGCAGAAACACCGCGCGCTCCACCGGCGTCAGCCGCTCCAGCATGACCAGGAACGCCATCGACAGCGATTCGTCTACGCGCACCAGTTCAAGCGGATCGCTGCCCGGCCCGGTCACGATTGGCTCCGGAAGCCACTGCCCCACATACTCCTCGCGCTGCACCCGTGCCGACTGCAATTGATTGATGCACAAGCGGCTCACGATGGTGACCAGGAAGGCGCGCGGCGACCGCACCTCTTCCTCACGCGCCTGCTGCCAGCGGATAAACGTCTCCTGCAGCATATCCTCGGCGTCGGCGACGCTTCCCAGCATGCGGTAAGCGACGGAGAAGAGCAGGCTGCGATATTGATCGAACGTCGCCAGCCGCACCGCATCCCGCGCCTCACCTTCGGCCATCGCCTCGCGCTGTTCTCTCTCCGCCAAAACTTCTCCCCGGCGCGCCGCGCCCAAATTCCGATACGCGCAATGCCGCACCAATCCTTAGACCGGACAGGCCTCTCCTTTGTGACAGACTGGCGCTACATCTTCGGCGCCTTCGTCACTGCAGACATTAGATTCTTCCCCAGCGCCGCCGATGCGCTGATCACTCCGCCAAACAGCGCGCCCACCACTCCCAGGCTGGCGACATCCTGCCCCGTCAGATAGAGCCCGCGAACCGGTGTCCGCGCTCCCAGCACGCGCGCCGCGAAACGCTCCGGCGTAGCCGCGATGCCATAAATCTCGCCGCGCCCGTAGTTCATGAAGTGCCGTGTCGTCACCGGCGTCGAAAGCTCCGCATGCGCGATGTTGCCCACTACGGCCGGAACCTGCCGCTCCAGTTCCGCACGCAACCGCGCCGCCAGCCTCTGCTTCAACGCCTCGTAGCCTTCGCCGCGCCGCTTCCACTGCGTCTCCGCCCAACCCGCAAACGCCGCGTAAGGAAGCATCGCAATCGCCTCCACCGTACTCTTCCCCGGATAGCGCCGCTCGAAATCGGGATCCTTGCTCGAAGGAAACGAAAGATACACGCCCGGAAACGGAGCCTCAATGTCCCGCGCAACCCGCTCCACGTTCGCATCGTGATCGAACGACGGATACACCCAGAGATTCGTTCCCTTCAACCCCAGAGCAGCATCGCTCTGCGACAACCCAACGTACAGGCTGACATGGGCCGTCGAAGGTTCGAGGCGCCGCAACTCTCCGCGCACTGAGTCCAGCGCAGGCACATCCGCCGGCAGCAGCCGCCCGAACGTGTTCGCCGCGCCCGCATCGCTCAGCACCAGCCCCGCGCGAAACTCGCGCCCATCGCTCATGCGCACACCCACAGCCCTTCCGCCGTCGAGCAGGATGCTCGCCACCTCCGCGCTCGTCACTACACAGCCGCCGTGGCTCTCGATCTGTGGCGCCATGGCTGCCGCGATCGCGCCCGCTCCGCCGACGGGATAGCTCGCCCCCGCAAAATAATGTTCTGCAATCGTCGCGTGGATCGCGAAGCTGCTCTTCGCGGGCGGCAATCCGTAGTCGCCCCATTGGGCGGTCAGCAGCCCGATCAGTTCGCGATTAGCCGTCAGGCTCTGCAGCACTTCGCGCGTCGTGCGCTTGGCCCAGCGCAGGTACGGCGCGCGCATCAGGCCGCCGGCCAGCGCAGCTATCGGCCCCGGCACCGCCTTCTCTGCGTAGTACAGCGTGCTCGACCGATTGCACGCCAGTACCGCGGCAATATATTTGTCGATCGCGCTCGTCTCGCCTGGAAACGCCTGCTTCAGTCCGTCGCGAAATCGTTCCAGTCCGGCAACGAAATCGAATCTCTGGCCGCCGATGAGGAGCCGGTCGTACACCTCCGGCATCGCCTGCCACTGCACTTTGCCCGCCGTGATGTAGTCGAACGCGCGCCGCACCTCGGACGACTCATTCTGCATCTGCCCGATGTAGTGCAGCCCCACATCCCACTCGTATCCCGGCCGGCGAAACGTGTGCGTGAATCCGCCCGCCTCGTAGTGCCGCTCCAGCACCAGCACGCGCTTGCCTGCGTGCGCGCCCAGCAACACCGCTGCGGCAAGCCCTCCAATGCCCGAGCCGATCACAATCGCGTCCCATTGCTCCGCCAGCTTCGCCTGCTTGTAAGAAACTCCGTTCGTCATCGCTCTTCCTCGTCGGTCGCTGTTCAATGTTGACAGTGACAACATAAATCTACCGCCAGAAGTTGCTGCTGTCAACATAATCTGGTAGAAAAAAGACTGTGCCCCGTTCCGAGCCCTACCACCACGTCAATCTTCGCCAGGTTCTGCTCGACGCCGCCGTAACCCTGGTCGGCGAGGTCGGCCCGCGCGCCTTCACGCTGCGCGAGGTGGCGCGGCGCGCCGGAGTCTCCCACAACGCACCCTACCGCCACTTCACCAGCAAGGATGAGTTGCTCGCGACGGTGGCCGCGGAGGGGTTCGACCGCCTGACGGTCTCCATGCGGAAGTCCATGGCCCGCGGCCAATCGCCGCGCGAACGCTTCGAACTCTGCGGCTGCGGATACGTCGACTTCGCCCTGCGCTGGCCACAGCACTTCGCCGTCATGTTCGACCTGCCGCCGGAGTCGCTCGATTGTCCGCCCACCCGGGCTGCCGGAGAGAATGCCTTCGCCGTGCTGCTCGAGTGCATCGCCGCCGCGCAGCTATCCGGCGATCTCCCGGCAGGCGATCCCATGTCGCTGGCCTGGACGGCGTGGTCGCTGGTCCACGGAATCGCCAAGCTCTCCATCAGCGGAAACCTGCCGCTCAGCGCCCGGGCTACGATTGCCTTCACCCGCAGCGCTTCGCGGACGGTCTTCGGGAATATCGCCGCGCCGCAACCCACTGCCCGAAGACGATAGTCCACACAGCCGCCTGTTTCTGAAACCTTTAGTGCTGCCGGGTGCACCGGTTCGTTCTTGAACCGCATCCTTCCGGGCGCATCCGCGGTCGTCTTTCGCAATGCCGTAACGCCCAGACGCATCTTAAAAGATGAGAAAATGGAATGGGGTAGGACCGTCTGGCTCTGCCCCGGCTTTTTGCCCTTCGCGACTCGGTATTTTCGCGTCTTGCGGGGTTTCAGCCGTCCAACTATAACCACATTGCCGATGCCCATCCTGGAACTGCCGCCCAACCCGTCCCGCACCACCGGCCCGGCCAAAGAGACGGCGGACAAATCCTCCGGCGCCGATCCGCAGAGCCGCCCGATGCAGCCGCTGAAAGTCCGCACTGGCCGCTTCGGCGAACTTGAGGAGCACGAGCTCATCCACCTGCTCGACTCGCTCGACGACGAACGCGCCCGCGCCCGCTTTCGCGAATCCATCTACATCTCGGTCATCATCTATCTCGCCATCGCGTGGTTCCTCTTCTACGGCCCGCGGGTGCTCTTCCATCAGCCCGAGTTCCGCGACCCGATCGCCCTGATGAAGCAGCACGATCAGCAGTTGACGCTGACCATGCCCAGCGCGCCGCCTGCACCCAAGGCACCGCCAAAGATCGACCGCAAAGCTATGGAACAGTTGCAGAAGCAGGCTCGCGAGCGGCCAACACCACAGCCGCCGGCGCCGCAACCCGCGCCGCCGCCGCAGGAGCAGGCCCACACCACAGCGCCGCCGATTCCGACGCCCGCGCTGCCGCAACAGAACACGCCAAAATTCCCGCAGGCGCCCGAGTCGCCGCTGCCCGCCGCGCCTCGCCCCAGCATCGCGCAAAATAATCAGAGCGCCCACAGCGCCATCCAGGACGCCATCCGCGGAGGACTCGGCCGCAGCGGCGCCGACGTCAACGGCCCGGGCAGCGCAGGTCCGCTGCAGGCCGGAGCGGAAATCCTCTCCGACACACAAGGCGTCGACTTCAGCGCCTACATGCGCCGCCTGCACAACGATATTCAGCGCAACTGGAATCCGCTCATCCCCCAGGAAGTCGAGCCGCCGCTGCTGAAGCGAGGCATCGTCGGCATCCGGTTCATCATCCTGCCCGACGGCGAGATCGGCGACATCAAGCACGAAACCACGTCCGGCGATGTCGCGCTCGACAAGGCCGCATGGTACGCCATCACCAGCGAAGGCCAGTTCCCGCCGCTCCCCCGCGAATATCACGGCCCGAAACTCGAACTGC
>DASWCA010000402.1:0-6184 GCA_036390355.1 Acidobacteriaceae bacterium | reverse complement strand
CCGGCGCCGGATGCATCTCCGCCTCCTGCGACTCCACCCGCGCCATCGTCAGCAGGTCCTCGGTCAACCGGTTCATCCGTGTGGCATTCTTCAAAATCGTGCCCAGAAATTCCCGCGCCACTGGACTAAGGGAATTCTCGTGATCCAGCAGCGTCTCCACATAGCCGCTGATCGAAGTCAACGGTGTCCTCAACTCATGCGAGACATTCGCCACGAAGTCCCGTTGGGCGCGTTCCACCTGCTCGATGCGGGTAATATCGTGCAGCACCGCGACCGCACCGCCACCCGGCATCGGCGATGCGTTCACCTCAAAAATTCTGCCCGGCAACAGGGTGGTTGTCCGCCGTTCGCAGACGATTCGGTCTTCGAGCGCAGCCTTCACACACTCCAACACCTCAGGATCGCGGACAGTCTGCACCAGGGCGTGACCCACTCGCACCTTGCTCTGCACGGACGGCCCTGGAATGAGCCGCTGCATGGTCTGGTTCGTCCACTGGATCCGGCCCGCGCTGTCCACCGCCACAACGGCGTCCTGCATCGAGTCCAGCAGACCTTCCAGTTGCAGCCGATCCTCGCGCGCTCCGCCGAGCCTCCGTTGCATCCTCTGCGACGCCCCTTGAAGGGCCCGCGCCGCATCCGCAAATTCCCCTAATTTTGGAAGCGAAGTCGACTGGATATCGAACTCCGGAAGCTCCGCCACGATCCGCTCAAGCCGGCGAGACTCGGCAACCAGCCGCAATCGCGCCAGCCCGGCAAATCCCGCTGCCAGGACAATGCCGGTGAGCAGCATCGCCAGAGCGTGGCCAGGAAAAAGTGCCGATACCAGGCCGACTGACGCAGCGACGACCAGCAGCATGACGAAGACCCAGACCGAAAACGGCAGTCCGGCCTTTACTCCCACATTGTCGCCTTCTTCTGCCATTAGTTCCCGGTAGGCGCTGCCTTCGGAATCTCGAACCGGTATCCAGCGCCGCGCATCGTCTTAAGATACCGCGGCGTCTCCGCGTCGGCCTCGATCTTCTCCCGGATACGCCGCACATACACGTCCACCGACCGCGGCGTCACGAACCGCGCATCGCCCCAGACCGCATCCAGCAGATGGTCGCGGCTGAACACCCGGCCCGGATGTCTGGCCAGGTAATCCAGCAAACGGAACTCCGTCGCGGTGGTCGTCACCAGATCGCCATCCACCCGCAACTGCATCGCGTGCGCGTCGATCTCGACATTCTCGAACTTCACCACGGAGGGCGCGGTTGGCCGCTCAAATCGCCGCAGAACCGCCTTCACCCGGGCCACCAGCTCGCGGGTTCCGAACGGTTTGGTGATGTAATCGTCCGCGCCCAGTTCCAGACCCATAACCCGGTCGTTTTCGGCTGCCCGGGCCGTAAGAAAGATGATCGGCACCGTGCTGAGCGCCGGATTCTTTCGTAGTCGGCGGCACAGATCCAGCCCGTCCCCGCCCGGAACCATGATGTCCAGCAGAAAAACAGCCGGCGGTTGCCGCTCCGCGTCTGCTACGATTTGTCCAACCGCCATATACGGCCGTACAGTAAACCCTGCCGCTTCCAGATGGTACTGGACTAGCCGCGAGATATCGGCGTCGTCCTCCAGCACGAAAACAGTCTGACTCAATGCGCAATCCCTCGCTCTTACCGCTTTCAGAACCCGCCGCTCGCGATGCTTACTCGATACCGCAAGTTTACGCCGTGAATCCTTCAGATTGTCGTTCCATTCCTGGCGCAGCCGTTCGGCGCCGCCGTACTCAGGTTAGCCCAGACGTATGCACCTTTTTGCGAACGTTCGATGAATTGTTCGCTTCGTTTCAGTGCCTTGCCAGCCGCCGGACAGGTATACTGTGGTATCTTCCGTGATCCCCGGAGAGTTCTACAATCGTGGAAAAGAAAGCCCATTTAGTTCTGTGCGTTGACGACGAGGTCGTTGGCCTGCGCGTGCGAAGGATTCTCCTCGAGCGCGCCGGGTACCAGGTCCTCACCGCGGCCGATGGCTATTCCGGCCTGGAACTGTTCGCCAAGGAACCAGTCGAAGTCGTCGTTCTCGACTATGCGATGCCAGGAATGCATGGCGGCGAAGTCGCGAAAAAGATGCGGCAGACCAAGCCTGAAGTTCCCATTCTTCTGCTGTCCGCCTACGTTGGTCTTCCTGACGAGGTCAGTTCCCTGGTCGACGTTTACATGACGAAGGGCGAGGGAGCGCCCGCGCTTCTTGTCAAGCTGGGCAACCTGCTCTCGGGCCCGGCTGCATCCCACCCGCTAGCCGGGGCGAACGAAGGATCAGAGTAGCCCGGAAGAAAGACGAGAAGGCTTGGAGCTCAAAAGATTCAAACGAACCCTCCGGCAGGTCATGATTCTTCCGATCGCCGCTTGCCTCGTGCTGGCAGGCGTCCTCGTCTGGCAAGTCCGCAACTCCAATGCCACCGTGGGTCTGATTCAGCAGGCTGACCGAAGAATCGCTCTAGTCACCCGAATCGAGAAACTCGTTGCCGACGAAGAGACCGGCCTTCGCGGGTACCAGGTCACCTCAGACCGCCGTTTCCTTCAGCCCTACCACGATGCCCAGTCGCAGTTGGACAACGCTGTCGCGGAACTTCGGTCCATCGCCACCCCCGAACAAAAAAATGTCCTCCAGAAATTTATGGAAGAGCACCGGACGTGGCAGCAGGCGTTTGCCGAGCCGGTCATCGCCGTCGTCTCCGCCGGAGGCCGTGCGAACGATGACGACCTCAACCTGACCGGAAGGGCGAGGATGGACACCTTGCGCGCGCTCCTCGACCAGGTTGTCAGGAACTCCGAGCAGCGCCGCACGGACCGCGTCTCCCAGTGGCTGCAACAGGCCGGCAACACCATCGCAGTCCTCATTGAAGTCACCGTAGCAATCGGTCTCATCATTGCTGTGTTCACGCGGAACCGCATGGAATCTGTCTTCGACATGTTCCGCCGCTCGCTGGACATGCAACGCCACCGCGCCGAAGAACTCTTCCAGTCCGAGCAAAACCTGCGCACCACTCTCGCCTCCATCGGCGACGGAGTCATCACTTGCGACGTCCACGGCAAGGTGCAGATGATGAATCCAGTCGCCCAGGAGCTGACCGGATGGATCGAGTCCGACGCCAGCAACCGGCCTATCGACGAAGTGTTTCGCATCATCAACGAAACTACCCGCGAGTCCGTCGAAAATCCTGTCTCCAAGGTGCAGCGCCTCAACCGCGTTGTCGGCATTGCGAATCACACCGTTCTAATCCGCAGGGACGGCTCGGAGATCGCGATTGACGACAGTGGCGCACCCATTCGTAACGAGGCCGGCCAACTCACCGGCGTGGTCATGGTCTTCCGCGACATCACCATGGAGCGCAGAACCCGGGCCGCCCTGCTCGCTAATGAGAAGCTGGCAGTTGCTGGACGACTTGCCGCAACCATCGCGCATGAAATCCACAACCCTCTCGACTCCGTCGCGAACCTGCTTTACCTCCTTCAGAATTCTCCGCAGGATGCAGAGGCCAGGCACTTCCTCGATATCGCGCAGAGCGAACTAGCGCGCGTCACCCAGATCAGCCGCGCCATGCTGAGCCTCTATCGCGAGTCCAAGGCGCCCGTCCCCATCAACCTGAAAGAGATGCTAGAGGACCTGCTCCTCCTGATGGAGAGCCGTTTCCATACCATCGGCGTAACCACCTCCACAGACCTCCCGCCCCAAATCACCGTGGAAGGATTTCCCGCGGAACTTCGCCAGGTGTTCACGAATCTGATCACTAACGCCGCCGAAGCAGCCGACCGAGGCGGCGTCGTCACCGTCCGTGTCATTCCCCAAACGGGTGGCCCCGATCCATCCGGGCAAAGGCTGGAGCCTGGAGCCATCGTCGAAATCACCGATAACGGTCCGGGAATTCCACCCGAAGTCCGGGAACATCTCTTCCAGCCCTTCTTCACTACCAAAGGCGAACACGGCACAGGTCTTGGCCTTTGGATTTCACGCGGAATCATCCGCAAACACGCGGGCACGATCGACCTCGAAAGCTGCACCGAAGGCCCGGACCATGGCACTACCGCACGCATCTTCCTCGCCTCGAAGCCGGTCATCGATCCAGGCGGCGACTAACCTCTCGTTAGTTCCACCCCGCCAGCAACTCCCTCGTCACGTTCGCGGCACGCTCACAATCCTGCGCGCTCACATCGAAGTGCGTGACGAACCGTACCGATCGTGGCCCGATGCCACTCGCCAGCACTCCGCGTTCTTTTAGTGCCGCGCAAAATGCAGACGCATCTCGGCCGCTCCGCAGCTTGAAGATCACGATGTTGGTCTGCACCGTTGCCATGTCGATCTCGGCCGCCTCGTGCGCCGCAACCGCGTCCGCGAGCAGACGGGCGTTTGCATGATCATCGGTCAGCCTCGCGGGCATCTCTTCCAATGCGATCAACCCTGCGGCCGCCAGAATGCCCGCCTGCCGCATACCGCCTCCCAATGACTTCCGGAAGTGCCTCGCACGCTCCATGTGGGCCTTCGAACCCATCAGCATCGACCCCACCGGCGCACCCAATCCCTTCGACAGGCAAAACATCACCGTATCGAATCCGCTGGTCAGTTCGCGCACGCCAACTCCCAAGGCCGCTGCCGCGTTGAAAATTCGCGCTCCGTCCAGATGCACCGGCAGTCCGATCGCATGAGCTCCGTCGCAGATCTCACGTGCCGTTTCGACCGGCGTCACCGTGCCACCCGCCATATTGTGCGTGTTCTCGATACAAATCAATCCGGTCGAGGCGTGGAAATGAACGTTCTGGAAAACCGCCCGCTGCACCACATCCCACGTCAGAATTCCGCGGTCCGCCATGACCGTTCGCAATGTGCAGCCGGAGAAGGCCGCCGTCATTCCCATCTCCCAGTCCAGCACGTGCGCCCTGGCCTCGCAGATCACCTCCTGTCCGTGTTCCGTTTGCACGCGTATTGCGATCTGATTCCCCATCGAACCTGTCGGCACAAACAGCGCCGCCTCACGCCCAAACACCTCGGCTGCCCGCGCCTCAAGCCGGTTCACCGTCGGATCTTCGCCGTACACATCGTCGCCGACCTCGGCGCACGCCATCGCCTCGCGCATCTTCGCGGTCGGCCGCGTCACCGTGTCACTTCGCAAATCAATCACACTGTTCTCCCGTTGGTTGTTGGTTGCTGGTTGCTGGTTGCTGGTTGGAAGAGCAAATACCGGGATTCTGACCCTGCGAGTCAAGAATGACAACTTTCAAGAATGAGTCGAGAATGACGGGCCTTGCTCCCATCCTGAGCGTTGCATGAACCTTTCGGCTCAAGTGTTGCATGAACCCAGTGCTCACCACTCATCGTGAAGAATTTTTAAATGCCGCTAAAATCCTCAAAACAAAGGAACTCTATCGCAAAATCCTCCATCCAAGGGACTTACAGACAAAATCCTGACAATAAAAGACTTATTCCCCATCGATTCACCACCCCGCAGGAATTGTGGGCCAGGCATTTCGCCGCGCACCACCGCTCCTCCATTCTTCCATCATAAATTGCGTGTCAAGCGGTTTGGGCGGAAAACTGTTGAAATCGGGGGACGAAACTCGCTTTGTGAATCAGCTTTCAGCAGTCAGCTATCAGCGGTCAGCCACATGTGAGGTGGGTGTTTTGGCTTTCACGGGCTCAGACCGCCGCTACGAGCAACCGGCTGAAGACCTCATTCGAAACCATCCGCCCACGCGCCGTTAGCCTCACGAAATTCCCGTTGCGCTCCACCAACCCAGCGTCCTCCACGTCGCCCAGCGCGACCACTGCATCCCGTGTCAGTCCCACGCCAAACTCCGACCGCAGCGCCTCGATATCAATTCCCTCATTCATCCGCAGGCCAAGAAACATCGTCTCCTCAAACGCCTTCTCCTTACCCACAACTTCAACCTCCGGCACAGCCACCGCACGCAGACCAAACACATCTGGCCCATCGGTCAAGTATGATTCCAGATCACTCGTATTCGCCCACCGCACGGCGCCTTCGCCGGTCCGCAGCATCGAGTGCGCGTCCAGCCCGAATCCCACATACGGCTCCCGCTGCCAATACTTCGCATTGTGCCGCGACGCGCACCCATGCCGCGCAAAGTTGGATATCTCGTACTGCGCAATTCCAGCCGCCTCCAGCCACTCGCAAGCCGCTCCATACCACTCT
>DASWCA010000401.1:0-5489 GCA_036390355.1 Acidobacteriaceae bacterium | reverse complement strand
TCGACCTACATTTCCGACCCGGGAGTCAACGCGTTCGATCAGATGACTGGGACTCCGCCGGCGCTGAGACAGGAGTTGCCGACAAACACCGGGTATACGCCGATCTACATGGTGGGCCTGTCGAGCGCGCCACGGAGCTATGCGATCAGCCAGGCGACAGGCGGCGGTCCGGGGCAGGTGCTGGCGATCGAGTCTGCGGGCAACACGATCTCGAACACGATCCCCGTGGGCCGCGGACCGGTGTATGGCGTGATGACGTTGGACTCGCGGCGCGTTTTCATTTTGAATCAGACGGATGGAACGGTATCTGTGATCAACTCGCAGACCAACGTGCTGGATACGCCGATCAACACGATTCCGGTTGGGGTTCGGCCGGTGTGGGCGGATCTGGCGTCGGGTCTCGATGAGCTGGTGGTGGCCAACCAGGGAAACGGCACAACGCCGGGTTCGGTGACGATCATCAATATTCCGCTGTGCTCGACGACGGCACTGCCGACGAATCCGAACTGCAATCCGACGAATCCGATTGACGCGACGACGTTCGGGCAGGTGATCGCGACGATTCCGGTGGGCATCAACCCGATCATGGTGACGGTGCTCGGCGACTATACGCGGGCGTATGTGGCGAATGCCGGTGTTGCAGGGCTGCCGTGTGCGGCCAACGGCATTGCGGATGCTACCCATACCACCTGCACGGTGTCGGTGGTCAACCTGACCAGCGACACAGTGACAGCTACGATTCCGATCAACGGACATCCAGCGTATATCGCGAGTTCGAATGCAACGCCGACGGGCAAGGTGTACGTGGTGTGCAAGGACTCTCAGGTCATGACGGTGATCAAGACGGACACGGATAGTGTGGACACGACGATTCCGCTGCAGGGGTTTGGGGTCAGCGTGCGGATGACGGCGCCGTAAGGAAAGTTCTCAGTTGAATGCCGGCTTGGCCCACCCTTCGAGGTGGGTCTTGCGCTTGAGGCGCGTCAACTTTGTGAAGCTCGCTAAAACCACTGATGCCTTCGATCGACTGAGCACTGGCAACCGAGCACTGACAACTAACTTCAGCTTCCGGCCATGATGATGGGCATGGTTGGGGTCTTCGCGCCGCCGTCGTTTTCGATGGTTACGCCGAAGGCTTTGGCGGCCACGTCTTTGGGTAAGTCGGGCATGATGACGCTGGCGTTGCCATGGTCGTCCGGGTGGAAGGTTCCGGCGGGAATGGGAGCGCCGGTAGTGGGGATGATCCAGAGCTCGTAGGTCTTGTATAACTTCAGCGGGTCGAGGTCGCTGGCGAGGAAGACGAGGCTGCCTTTGGTGGGGTTGTAGGTGACTCCGCCCATCGGCCCGCGCCTCGGCAGCGGCTTCGCGGTAAGGGTGACGCGCACTGCCCTGGGATCGGTGAGAGCGTCCATGAGTTGATGCGACGCGGCGGCGTCGGTGTTGAGACGCTGGATCTGGCCGGCCTGAGCGGTAAGGGTCTCGCGCAGAGAGGAGCGGTCGCCGTAGAGGAATCCCAGAGCGACGGCAAGGCTTGCGGCGACAGCCCAGCCGGACCAGGCGAGCACGGAGCGCCCGGGACGAGAGGGGCGGGCCGTGCTGCCGAAAGTTGGGGTGCGGCCAAAGTCGGCGATCTGTGCGAGCGGGACGGGTGGTGCGGGCTGTGCCGGCGCTTGTGGTGCCGGCGCTTGTGGTGCAGGCGCTTGTCGTGCAGGCGCTTGCGGTGCAGGCCGTTTTGGTGCGATGGAGAAGACGACCTTTTTCTCGCGGGCGACCTGCTCGACCAGGCGCTCGCGGGAGAGGGCCGGCGGCGTTTCGAGGTCGACGGTGAGGGCGTAGGCGGCGAGATCGCCATGGATGCGTGCGAGTTCGGAGCGGCATTCGTCGCAGGTTTCGAGGTGACGCGTAACGGTGGCCGACTCTTCGGCGGAGAGCAACTGCATGGCGTAGAGAGCGAGGTCCTCGGGATTGGTATGACGAGGACCGCCGGGATTGGAGATGGACCTGACCCGGTTCCCGGGCTGATTTGGGCTCATGGCTGAAAGGCCTTTCTCAGCGTGGAGAGTGCGCTGCGGATTCGGGTCTTGACGGTGCCCAGCGGGTCGCCGGTCATCTCCGCGATTTCGGAGTGGGTGAGGCCATCGAAGAAGGCCATTTCGAGGGTTTTGCGCTGCTCGCGGGGAAGCTGAACGATGATGCCGCGGGCACGCTCCATCAGCGAGTTCCGCTCGGCCTCGTTGGCCAGATTGTAGGGCGAGGCGAGTGCGATGTCGTCAACGTTGGTGGTAGGGCGTTTGCGGCGGAGGACGTCGATGGAGCGGTTGCGCGAAACGATGGCGAGCCATCCGCCAAGATTTCCCCGGGCCGAGGTGAAGCTGTCGGGATTGCGCCAAATCTGCATGAAGACTTCCTGGAGGACGTCTTCGGCCGAGCCCGGATCGCGCAGCACGCGCATGGCGACCGAATAGACGAGCTTGGAATACCGGTCGTAGATGGAGGCCATGGCCTGCCCATCGCCGGACTGGACCCGCGCGAGGAGGGAAGAATCGTCCTCGGTGGATGGCTGCGGCATGTTCGCGACCCCGGGTTCTCTAACCATAGAACGCACTCACGGATGGCCTGGATTGCGTGGCCGAAGGATTTCCTACTGCGAAGGAGTTGATGTGGGTCGCGCTGCCGCTCGCAGAATGGCCGCGTTGCCGCGAGTCAACAGCGACTTTAGTGTACTTTATCCGGCGGATTGCGCTGGAGAGGCTAATCTTGAGAGGCACATGAAGACTCGTCTGGATAAGGCTCTGGTGGAGCAAGGGTTGGCGGGATCGCGGGAGCGCGCGCAGGCTCTGATCCTGGCGGGGCGGGTGATGGTGGGTGAACAGAAGGTGGAGAAGCCGGGAACGCCGGTGAAGTCCGGTGCACCGTTGCGGGTGCTCGGCGAGGACTTGCGGTATGTGAGCCGCGGCGGGTTGAAGCTGGAGCGCGCGCTGGAGCATTGGAGGATTTCGCTGGAGGGGCGCGCATGCGTGGATGTGGGTGCGTCGACGGGCGGATTTACGGACTGCATGCTGCAGCACGGGGCGGTTTCGGTGCTTGCGGTCGACACCGGTTATGGGCAGATCGCGCATAAGCTGCGAGTGGATGCGCGGGTGAAGCTGATGGAGCGGTGCAATGCTCGGCTGCTTGGTGCGGCGGAGTTGGTTGAGCCGTTGTCAGTTGTCAGTTCTCAGTTGTCAGAGGAGAGCGAACCTGTCAGTAATACGGGGGGCAGTAAAGCTGCGGCCATCTCGTTTCTGGCGATGGATGTTTCGTTCATCTCGGCGACGCTGGTGTTGCCTGCCGTGTTGCGGGCGTTGGTGCCGGAGGACGAGGTTTGGCGGGGCGAGGCGGTGGTGCTGATCAAGCCGCAGTTTGAAGCTGGACGCGAGCATGTGGGTAAGGGCGGAATCGTACGCGAGCAGGCGGCTCGGGAGATTGCGATCGAGCGGGTGAAGGCGTGCGTGACGGAGTTGGGTGGCACGGGTGTCGAGGTGATCGATTCGCCGATTACGGGGATGGAAGGGAATCGGGAGTATCTGCTGCATGCTTGGTTTGGTGACGGCCCAAAGGCTTAACACCGATGACACCGATTTTCTTTTGGGATGGCGATTGGTGATCTTGATCGGTGCTTGTCAGTGTGGATCGATGTTAAGGGTTGGGTGTGGGCGGTACACTGGTTGGCAAGATGCCTTTAGCTGCGATTATTTCGAAGCCCCAGAAGGTTGAGTTGGGGACGATTCTGCCGGAGCTGCAGACGTGGCTGCGCGGGCGCGGGTGGGGATGGGTTCTGGATGAGGAGAGTGCCGCGTATCTCGACGGCGCGGAAGCAGGTGTGGCGCGGGCGGAGTTGCACGAGCGCAACCCGGACCTAGTGATCGTGTTGGGTGGGGATGGAACGCTGCTGGCGGCGGCGCGTGCGTTTGCGCACACCAACGTTCCGCTGCTGAGCGTGAACCTGGGATCGCTGGGATTTCTAACTGAGGTGCCGCTCTCGGATCTATATGCGACTCTGCAAGCATGGTGCGACGGTTGCGCGGAGATCGAGGTCCGCAGCATGATGCGAGCTGAGCTGTTCTGCGGCGGCGAGACGCTGACGCGGCAGTGGGACGCGCTGAACGATGTGGTGGTGGCGAAGGGCACGATCGCGCGCATGGCGGATTACACGGTGTCGATTGACGGCCAACTGGTGGCGACGTTTCGCGCGGATGGCGTGATTCTGTCGACACCGACCGGATCGACAGCATACAACCTCGCGGCCGATGGGCCGATTGTGATGCCGAGCGTGAACTGCATGGTGGTGACGCCGATCTGCCCGCACTTGCTGACGATTCGGCCGATCGTGGTGCCGGGCGAATCGGCGATCAGCGTGAAGGTGGTGGGCGTGCCGAACGAGACGTATCTCACGGTGGATGGGCAGGAGGCAGTGCCGATGCGCGTGGAGGACGAGGTGCATTGCCGGCGCAGCCAATACAGCGTGCGGATGTTGCGACTGAAGCCGAATGGGTTGTTCAATGTTCTGCGGTCGAAGCTGAAGTGGGGCGAACGGTAGGGCGGGTCGAGTTCTCACTGCTCCGAAGCAATTGATTTCAAGGCGTCCGCGACGGAGACGATCCGAATATCACGGTACTGTTCGACCGAGAGCAGTCCGGCGTCTCCAGTGACGATGAGGTCCGCGTTGGCCGCGAGCGCGGTGCCAATGACTACATCATCGTCGGGATCAGGCGCGATGCGGGGCATGGGGTGAGGCCGGACCGAGAGCACGTTTTCTGCGTAGATCTGAAGAATGTCATCTACCGAGAGTTGAGAAGCGGCGATTCTGTGCCGAAACTTCCGGCGCGATAGGACCTCGGCTAACTCTGCCAACAGGGCAGGGCTGGAAAAGAAGATGATCGCTTTGCTCGAACCGAGGTTGAAAAGTTCGCTCGGCCGGCCTCTCCAGAGAAGAGCGGAGACGGCAACATTCGTGTCCAATACACATCGGATCAAAGTCTAACGAGCCGCCCGTCTCTCCGCGCGCATGATTGCAATCTCTTTCGCTACTTCTTCCGGCGACATGTAGGGGGTGTCGTCGGCATCATCCATGCGCTTGATCGCCACCTGCAAGCGCTCCGCAGCCTGTGTGTGCAGTTGCTGCCGGAGTATCTGTTCGAGCGAGGCAGGAGACAGCAAACCTGCACGCTCGGCTTCCTGCGCGAGTTGATCCGGCAGATCGATGCGAACGATGGCCATTGTCTTTCCCTCCTTTGCTCGCGATCCCGCTGACTCATTATTGCAGAACGCCGCAGGACGCGCGGGTCGGATTAGTCCAGTCAAGAATCTGACTGACGGCGGGTGAGGACGACGTTGACTCCATTGCGGGGGCGCAGCGTGATGCTGGGCATTGGCTCGACCGGGTCGGCTGAGGCGAGACGGACCTGATAGCGCTGGGCGATGGTTGCGAGGACCAGCGCTGCTTCGGT
>DASWCA010000400.1:0-6139 GCA_036390355.1 Acidobacteriaceae bacterium | reverse complement strand
GATGTCGGCCGGAGAGCAGCGCCGAACCATGATCGGCCGCGCGCTGGTAGGTTCCGGCGCGGAAATGCTGCTCCTGGACGAGCCATCCAACGCGCTCGACCTCGCCGCTCAGCAGGACCTCCGCTCGATGCTCCGCGGCCTGGCGCAGAAGGGCACCGGAATTCTGCTCATCACGCACCATATCGCGGACATCCTGCCGGAAATCGGCCGCGTAATCCTGATGCGCGACGGACGAATCGCCGCGGACGGCGCAAAGGAGAAACTGCTCACCGCACCGGTCCTCAGCGAACTCTTTGGAACGAAAGTCGAAGTCACCGAGCGCGAAGGCTTCTTCCACGCCTGGTAAACAGCGGATCGCGGCACACCGCGCAACTTATAATCGACGGTACCGATGCTCTTGGAAAGCCAGCCGACCGAACAAAATCGATCCGCCACCTCCAGCGTCGCGAGCGCGGTTCTGCTGGCCATCGCAGTTCTCTGGTGCATTTACTGGTTCGTCCACGCCTGGCATTACTGGGAAGATGACGCTTTCATCCATCTCGAATTCGCCCGCAGCGTAGCCGCAGGCCGAGGCTTCGCCTTCAACGGCAAGGTCGTCGCCGGAGACACCGCGCCGCTCTGGGTTCTGCTCCTTGCCGGAATGCACGCCTTGATCCCCGAATGGCTCATCGCAGGCAAGGTGCTCACGGTATTCGGCGCAATTGTCGGACTTAGCGGAACGTACGCCTTCGCCCGCAGTCTCGCCTCGTCGCTCCTTCCGCGGTCCGCGAGCGCCGCGATATTCCCGGCTGCGATGGTGTTCCTTGTCGCAGCCAACCCGTACTCCTGCTACTGGCTGTTCTCCGGAATGGAAGCCATCGCCGCGGCAGGCATTGCATGTTGGGCCGTTGTCGCCGCAACGCGCGAATTGCCCACAACAAGGACATTCCTCGCGGGATGCCTGCTCGCAGGCATCGCACCGCTCTTTCGACCCGAGATGTTCTTCTTTACCGTGTTGCTCGCCTTGCCGTTGATCGGCCAATGGAACCGGCTTCCCGGCAGGCCAACCTCAACCGCCAAAGTCGGCATATTCGCTGCCGGTCTGGCGTTGATCGCCACGCCTCTCACGCTCTGGTCGATGTATTCGCTTCACGCCTTCGGACACGTCTTTCCCAACACCAACGCGGCCAAGCGCGCCGGCCCACACGACTCCGTCGTAAGTCACCTCCTGGTGATTTATTCGACCGCTCTGCCGCTGATTCTCTGCGGCCTGCTCGCCGGAATTGTCTACCTCATTCTGCGTCCTTCCGCGGTGCGCCGCTCGATTCAGAACGCGATCGCCTCCGCATTCAGGACTACGCCGCAAACTGCCGGACTGCGCAGCCTTCCGCTCGCCGGCTGGATCTTCATCGTTTGGTCGCTGATCAACACGGTCTTCTACATCGCGAATCACACCTACGTTCAGACTCGCTACATTCTTGTCACCGCTCCTGGCCTGATGATCGTGCTCATGACGCTCGCCCTCGCGGCCTCGCAGCGAACCGGACGCATCATCTACCTTGCCACGCTCGCGGCCGCAGTAGCGATCAGCCTCATCACTGTCCGGCCGTTTATCCACAACAAAGGGATCAACTGCGAAGCGACCCGCCAAGTCGCGCTGTTCATGCGCGACCACATCCCTCCCGACGCGCCGGTTGCCGTCTATACAATCGGCGAGATCGCATTCGTCTCCGAGCACCCGATCGTCGACACCGGCGGAATCACTCGCCCGGGCGCGATTCCGTATCTCAACTCGCCTCTGCAAGACATGCTGCGCTGGGCCCGTTCTGAAGGAGCGCAGTACTACATCGGCATCAGGCCCGACCCGAACGCCGTCCTCGCCTTCAGCGCCGACGGGAAGTTCATCGGCTGGACATACCATAGCGAGCGTTATGCGATCTCGACCTCGATCGAACTCTGGAAGCTCGCTCCAACGCCCAAACCGCACCCGGAAGGATCGCTCCTGGCTGATCGCCCTTAGGCGACAACCATTTCCTCATTCCGTCAACCTTGTTTCATGGATCTGCCAATGCTTCGAGTTTCCTATTCCGACCTTTATGGCTCACTGCTGCGCGCCGTCGAACACCTCGGCTTGCGTGGCGAGCGCGCGGCTCTCTGCGCCCGTCTCTTCGCCGAAACCACGCGTGACGGCGTTTACACCCATGGCCTCAACCGCTTCCCACGCTTCGCGGAGATGGTGGCCAACGGCTGCATCGACGTGAACGCCGAGCCAACCCGGACTGCGGGCACGGCCGCACTGGAGCGGTGGGACGGGCATCTCGGCCCCGGCAATGTGAACGCCTACGCTGCTATGGAACGCGCCATCGCGCTCGCCCGCCAATACGGCCTCGGCGGAGTCGCCCTCGCGAACACCAATCACTGGATGCGCGGCGGAAGCTATGGATGGCTCGCCGCAGAAGCCGGCCTCTTCGCCATGTGCTGGACGAACACGCTGCCCAACCTGCCGCCGTGGGGCGCATCTACCCCGGCTCTCGGCAACAACCCGCTGGTCATCGCGGTTCCCCGCCCCGGCGGCGCGCATGTGGTGCTCGATATGGCTATGTCGCAGTTCTCCTTCGGATCACTCTCCGCCTACAGCGCCCGCGGCCAGCAACTGCCAGTGCCCGGAGGATACGACCAGGCTGGCGAACTGACGTCCGATGCCGCCGCCATCGAAGCATCGAAACGAGCGCTTGCCATCGGCTACTGGAAGGGATCAGGACTGTCGCTCGTCCTCGACATGCTCGCTGCGATGCTCTCCGGCGGAGACGCAACTCACCAGATTCCTCCGGAATCGACCCGCGAATCCGGCGTCAGCCAGATATTTCTAGCCATCGACCCATCGAGTTTCAGCGCCCGCGAAGATCTAGACGCCATCGCCACCGGCATCCTCGATTCTCTCCGCGCCGCCACCCCCATCGATCCCGCGCGGCCAGCGAGATACCCGGGCGAGCAGACCCTGCATCTTCGCCAGGAAAATCTCCGCCTGGGAGTTCCGGTCGAACCTGACATCTGGGCGAAGCTCAACGAGCTTTCGTTCTAACGAGGATGTTTGGCACAGATCACTGCGTGGGTGCAGGCGGCGTGGCCTGCGATGAGTTAGGATTGCCGACGCGCGGGTAGTAGCCACTGCGAGTACGCACCGAGAGTCTGCTAAAGCCCTTCTCTCTCGCCTCGACGTGAACCTGGCGGTATCCGCCAAGTGCAGGCGACTTCGTCGAGTGGTAAGCGATGGTGTATTGAGTGCGAATGTCGTTCGCAACCTCTCTGGCGACCGCGTCAACGTCCTTTATCGACTTGGGGAAGTAAGCTTGCCCGCCGGTCTGCTCAGAGAGCGTTTCCAGCACGCGCCGGGCGTGGCGGGATTCGCTCTTGTTCGTGTCTTCGCCGAAGAGCAGCCCAATACAGTAGATCACCGGCCCATCGAAATCCTGAATGCGACGGATCGCCTGATCGAGCGTCGCGCTGGAGGCATTGTCTTCGCCGTCGGTAACGACCAGCAAAACCTGCTTGGGATGCTTCGCATTCTTGGAGAGATAGTCGGCCGAGGCGACCAGCGCATCGTAGATCGCGGTGCCGCCGCTGGACTTGATGTACGAGAGGCCCTGCTGCAGCTTCTCGATGCTGTTGGTGAAGTCCTGGTCGATGAAGGCCTCCCAGGAGAAGTCAACGATGAACGCCTCGTCCTCCCGATTGGACAGCTTCACCAGGTCGAGCGAGGCCTCGTCGACGGCAGAGCGCTTGTCGTACATCGAGCCCGAACTGTCGATGAGGATGCCGAGCGAGACTGGAAGGTCCTCATGCCGAAAGCTCGCGACTGCCTGAGGAACACCGTCCTCGTAGACATGGAAAGCGTCCTTGCCGAGCGTCTGAATGCTGTGGCCGGACTGATCGAAAACGGAGGCGTTGAGGCGAACTTCATACGCATCTTCGTGCAGGGTATATCGTCCGCCCGCGCCGCGTCCGATCGTCCCCAGCGGGACGTTCTGTTGGCTGCCGGCGGGCTGTGGCGGCGGATCCGGATCGGGAGACGGAACCGGGTCGCGATCTACGTCAAGCGAAGGCTGGCCCAGCGGAGTCGTACTCCGTTGCGACGATGCCGGAGGAGTCGTCTGCTGCAGCGCGATGGCCGGTGCGGCTGCAAACAGCAAAAATGCTGCCATCGCGAAGCCCATGGAAGCACATCGAAGCCTGTGTTCTCTACTCCGAAGGTGCATAATACCCCTGGCGAAAGTGTACGGTCAGTTGCGGAAGGCCCGGCGGGGGCAGAAGCTTTACCTTCAATTTGCGCCAGTTTCCATCGTGCTTTACCTCTGACGGCGTATATCCGACGACGTATTGGTTGCGCAGTTCAGCCGAGATACGAGACGCAATGTCCTGAAGATCATTCATATCGTTGCCCACATTGAAGAGACGCCCGCCGGTCATCTCGCAAATTTCCTTCAGAAGATCCGGCCCCTGTACCTCTTCCGCGGTCGGAGCATACGTGTCAAAGATGCCGATGGAGTAAATCTGTACGTCGCTCTCGCGCACGACCCGGCGGAGTTCGCCCTCGGTGTAGCGGCTGCGGTTGTCGCCGCCGTCCGAGACAATCAGCAGCGCTTTGCGCTCGTACTTTGCCTGGCGCAGGTGGTCGATGCCAAGGTATGCCGCATCGATCAGAGCAGTCCTGTTTTCCGGCTTCAGCATCACCATGCGCGCCTCGACATCGTCGGGGTCCGACGTGTAGTCCACGATGATCGAGGGACGGTCGTTGAAGCCCACGACAAAAAACTCATCCTGCGGGTTCGAGGTCCGCAGGAACTCGGTCAGAGCCTTGCGCGCCCGGGCAAATTTGGATGACATGCTTCCACTGAGATCGAAGACAATGCCGATCGAGAGCGGCGCATCCTCGCTGGTAAAGTACTTGATGCTCTGCCCTATGTTGTTGTCGTAGAGGGCAAAATTTTCCTTCTCCAGGCCTGTGACCAGGCGGTTCATCGGGTCCGTAACCGTCATCGGCACCTGCACCAGGTTGACGTTGACCCGCAGCCGGGCTTCTCGGTGTGAAGTGGCTTGAGACGTTACATTCGTCCCGCCTTCAATAACTGGCTTCTGTTCTTCCGGTGACTTTGGCGGCGGAGGAGGCGCAGGTGTCGCGACATTGCCCAGCGGGTTCTCCTGGGCGTTACCTAAGGGGCCCGGAAGAAGACCAAGGAAGACGCACGCGAAGACCCAGATCAGCAGCCTGGAACACGTCCAGTGCCGCTGGCCCGTCTTCGAATCCGATCCTCTACCAGCCGCATGCCGCATAATGATGCCTATGATGGTTCAGCGACCCGAACTCCATCCCTCGGAGGTGTCGCTCCAACCCGAGGAACTTTCAGCATAATGCTTTCGCCTTCTCAAGTCTCGCATCCCGAGATTCCGCGCCCGTCTTCCACAGGCAGTAACAACCCGGCACAAGATCCGCGCTCCGTTCGAACGCTCGCAATTCTGACCTTGGCGGCGGCCGCAATGACCGCGGAACTCGCCCTCCTTCCCGCGGTTGGTCACGATCAGATGTGGTGCCTTTACGTTGCTCAGCGGCTCCTCCATGGAACAACCCTCTACGGACCTCGTCTGCTGGAATCCAATCCTCCCCTCATCATGTGGATGCTCCTTTTGCCCTCGGGCGCCGCCCGCATCCTGCACCTTCCGCAATCCCTCGTGTTCAAACTCTTCGTGCTGGCGACCGGGGCAGCAACTGCGTTCACGAGCCTTCACCTTCTGCGCCGGTTTCCATCTCCACCTGCAAAGACGCGCCTGTGGGCGCTCGCCTTTGCCTTCGTTTGCGTCTTCGGCGCGATTCCCGCCCGTGACTTTGGCCAGCGAGACCATCTGCTCGCCGTCCTTTTTCTTCCTTACGTCCTCGCCACTGCCCTGGATGCGGAAACATCCCCGGCCCCCTCTCGCCTGCGGCTCTGGATGCTGATCGCGATCGTCATCGTTGCCGGCGTCGGCATCAGCCTCAAGCCACACCATCTGCTCGTGCCTGCCGCAATCGAAGCCGCTCTGCTGCTCAAACGCAGCCGCACGCAAAATACGCTCCGCGCCATATTGCGTCCTGCGCCAGTCGCCCTGCTCGCCACCTGCGTCGCCT
>DASWCA010000399.1:0-28739 GCA_036390355.1 Acidobacteriaceae bacterium | reverse complement strand
ACAGGGACTGACGCGGGGCGTCCATCCTGGATACAAGAGGTTGGAGAAGGGAATGGCTTCCGAACTCAAGCGATCCTGAGAGTTCAGGCCTACCACCGGGACGGTGTCGGTGGACGCTTGGGTGGTAAGTTGAACAGGGGCTGGGCGGGCGGTGTCGGTGGACCCACTCATCGCGATGAAGCCGCGATGAATGGGGCACGCGGGCTTGGGTGGTGGGTTGAACAGGGGCTGGTTGGGCGGTGTCGGTAGACCCACTCATCGCGATGAAGCCGCGATGAATGGGGCACGGACGCTTGGGTGGTAAGGGAAAACAGCGCACGGATAATGAGTGGGCCATCTGCCGGTCGGCTGTCAGCGAACTGTGGTCCGTATTGGACGGGAATTGAATTTCGCGGGGTATAGGCGTATCTTGAAAGAGCAAGCGAGTTTGTTCCGTCGTTGAACTGAAAGCCGTGTACGCACCGGCAGAAATGGCGGAAGAGATGAGTGGGCGAGAGCCCACTTTTTGTTGCTCTAAAGCCAGTCCGGCACTTTCGGGCGGTGCATGCCGTTCCCTTGGTTGGGGACAACGGGCAAGAACAGGCAACAGCAAAGGCAAATGCGGGGATTCTTCGCTCCGCTCAGAATGACAAGCGTTTTATCAAGAATGACAGGCGTTTTTCTTCAGAATGACAAGCAAGTGCAAGTGCGAACTACGGAGACTCTGAGCTGCGCTCAGAGTGACAGCTTAGAAAGATATGGCGTTGGAGATGGATGCAATTCGGGCGCTGGCGGAGCGGGTTGCCGCGTCGCACCATCTGGAAGTTGTGGATGTGGAGTTTGGCGGCGGCGGGAAGAGCCGGGCGCTGCGAGTGTTTGTGGAGAAGGACGCGGCTGAACGCGCGAGGCTGAAGGCGCGGGCCGAGGCTGGTGAGGTTGAAGATTTGCCGAAGGGAGTTCCGGTGGAGTTGCTTTCGGGCGTGACGCATGAGGATTGTGCGGTGTTTGCGACGGACTTTGGAACGCTGCTGGATGTTGAGGATGTGGTTCCGGGGAGCGAGTACACGCTTGAGGTTTCGTCGCCCGGGCTGGAACGGAAGCTGTCGCGAGCGGATGAGTTTGAGCGGTTCGCGGGAAGCTTGGTGAAGGTGAAGACGTTTATTCCGGTGAACAACAATCGGGTGTGGACGGGGCGTCTGATGGGATTTGCGGACGGTGTTTTGAAGATTGACCTGGCTGCGGTGAAGCAGAAGGGCAAAGCGAAGAAGGCGGCGGTTGCGGACGTGATGGAGATTCCGCTGAAGGATGTGGAGAAGGCGAATTTGGTTGTGGAGCTGTGAGTGGTAAGTGATCAGGGGTCAGTAAGACGTTTTAGCGGGCCGGCTATCAGCGCTCAACTGTCGGCGGTCAGCAAGAGTAGACAAACAAGGATTTGAGGTAAGCGATGGCGAGTGTTTTGTATCAGTCGATTGAGACGTTGAGCCGGGATAAGGGCATCGAGCCCGCGATTGTGGTGGGCGCGGTTGAGGACGCGATCGCTTTGGCGACGCGCAAGTATTACAAGACGCAGGAAAACATGCGGGCCGAGATGGATACGGAGACCGGGGAGATTCGCGCGTACGTGTTCAAGACAGTGGTCGAAGGGCCGGAGCAGGTTGAGGATGAGATCAACCAGATGACGCTGGAGGCGGCTCGCGAACTGGCTCCCGAGGTTGAGGTGGGCGGAGAGCTGCGCTTCTACAAGGACACCTCTCCGCTGGGCCGGATTGCGGCGCAGATGGCGAAGCAGGTGATCTTCCAGAAGGTGCGTGAGGCGGAGCGCGACACCGTGTTTCTGGAGTACAACCACCGCGCGGGCGAGGTGTTGAACGCGACGGTGAAGCGGCTGGAGCCGATGGACGTGATCTTCGACCTGGGCAAGGCCGAGGCCCGGATGCCGAAGCGCGAGCAGAGCCGGCTGGAGCAATTCGCGGTGGGCGAGCGGGTTCGAGTGGTGTTGCTGCGAGTGGATCGCGCGGCGAAGGGGCCGCAGGTGATTGTGTCGCGGGCGGCGCCGGGGCTGGTGCAGAGCCTGTTTCAGAGCGAGGTTCCGGAGATTTATGACGGGACGGTAACGATTCGCGCGATTGCTCGTGAGGCCGGCGAGCGGACCAAGATTGCGGTGATGAGCCGGGACAAGGACGTCGATCCGGTGGGCGCGTGCGTGGGCATGAAGGGCATGCGCGTGCAGTCGATTATCCGCGAGCTGCGCGGCGAGAAGATCGACATCATCGAGTTTTCGGAAGAAATTACGACGTTTGCGGAGAAGGCCTTGCAGCCGGCGAAGGTGAGCCGGGTTTCGATTGTGGATCTGGCGGACAAGCAGATTGAGGTGATTGTCGACGATACGCAGCTTTCGCTTGCGATCGGGAAGAAGGGACAAAACGTCCGGCTGGCGGCGAAGCTGCTGGGCTGGAAGATCGACATCAAGAGCGAGGAAGAGAAGCGCCAGGAAGTCGAGCAGCAGATGCAGGCGATGGGCGGCGGGCCGACTACGCCGATCGAGCAGATTACGGAGCTGGGCGAAGGGATCCAGGAGAAGCTGATCGCGGCAGGCATTACGACGGTCGAGGAGTTGGCGGATATGACTCCGGAGCAGTTGGAGGAGATTCCGGGCATCGGCGAGAAGACGCTGGAGAAGATTTCGGTGGCTGTGCGGCACTACTTCGGCCAGTACGAAGAGGGCGAGGAGCGGCCGGAACCCACATCCGCAGCTGCACCGCATCCAACGGTCGAGACGGCGGAGGAGCCAGCGGGCGAGGGCGACTCCACCGAAGTGACTGAGGGGGAGGGCTCTATGGAGAAGACGCCGGAGGAATTGCTGGCCGAGGACGCACGCGAGGTTGGCGGGGTCGAACGGGTTCGCGACGTGTCGACCGAGGAGATTGCGGATGCGGAGGAGGCGGGTTCGGCGACGGACGCGTATTCCGATGCGGACGCGCGGGAAGAGAAGATCGAGCTGGAGAACGACGCGGTCGACACCCTTGTGGATGAGAGCGAGGATGATTCGACCGAGGGCATCGACAGCGATAAGCAAGACCGTGGCTAGCACGATGGGCTGGGGACGCAAACGAGTTTTCCGGGTTGCAATCGGCGGTTTCGGAGATTGCGATTTCGGGGATAATAGAGTTGGTACAGATTCCACCTTCTGTGAGGCTGATATGAACAGCTAACGGCGCAGGGGAAATGAAAAGGGACGGATGAGCAAAGTTCGAATCAACGATCTCGCACGGGAACTGGAAGTCAAGAGCAGGTCCATTCTGGACGCTCTGACGGCGGTTGGCGTGACCGAGAGCAAGACGCACTCCAGCTCCATCGAGGAGGATGAAGCCGAGAAGGTGCGTGGCTACTTCAAGAACCGGCGCGGCGGCGGTACTGCGACCAAGCCAGCGGTGGAGGCGAAGCCGGCTTTCAATCTGTCCCACGTTTCGAAGCCTGGCGACGCGCTGAAGGCGATCCTCGAGCGGAGGCAGGCGGAAGCGCTTGCGCGGAGCACTCCGCCACGTCCGGCTGCGGTGGTTGCGCCGCGACCTGCGGCGAGCACGGCGGCTCCGGCAGCAACTCCGGTTGCGCATGTGGCTGCTCCGGCACCCGCGGCTCCGGCAGTGCCCGCGCCTCGTCGCATTGTGCCTCAGCCGAGGCAGCAGAGTGCTGTGGTTACGCCTGCGCCAGCGCCGGCGATTGCGAGCAGGCCCCCAGTTGGCCCGGTGATTGCGCGGCCGCCTGTGGTGGTTGCGCAGCCGACGGCTCAGGCACCGGCTACCCAGCCGGCCACACCTCAGACGCCAGCGGTTGCAGCACCTCCGCCGGCAGTGAAGCATGTGGCTGCCACGGCTGCGGCTCCGGTTGCGCCACCGCCAACGGCTGTAGTGGCTGCTCCGGCGGCACCGGAAGTTACGTCCGCTCCGGAGATTGAAACCAAGATTGAGGGAGTAGCCGCAGTGGTTGCCGATGTTGCGGCGCCACAGGCGCCTCCGGTTCGCCGCGTGGTGATGCCGCAGACTGGTCCTCGACCGATTTACACGGCTCCGGCCGGAGCGGCGGCTGGCGGCATTCAGCGCGGGCGGCCGATCTTTGAGCGTCCGCGGCCAGGAGTTGCCGGCGCGCCGGGCTCGCGTCCTTCGACGATGGCTCCGGGAGCACGGCGGCCGATGCATCCGACGCGCACGTTTCCGACAGGCACTGGTGCTCCGGGCAGCGTGCCGGGGCGTCCGGGCTTTACGCCGGGTGCCCGTCCGGGCTTTGGCGCGCGTCCTGCTGGGACGGCTCCGGGACCGGGCGAATCGCCAACCGGGATGCGGCCTGCTGCGCGTCCGGGGCAGCGGCGCGGAGGACAGCGCTACGAGAAGGTGAAGGAAGGCCCGATGAAGGGCTTCCAGCCACCGCCGCGGTATGGCGGTTCGATGATTTCGCGCGAGCCTCTTCCGATTACCAAGACGATCACGGTGACCGAGGGGATCAGCGTAAAGGATCTGGCCGAGAAGCTGGACGTGCGCGGCAAGGACCTGATTGCGACGCTGCTGATGAAGGGCGTGTTCGTGACGGTGAACCAGTCGCTGGACGGCGAGCTGGTGAAGGATGTCGCGCGGCAGTTTGGCGCGGACGCCACGGTGATCTCGGTCGAAGAGCAGCTTGAGAACGAGGCGATCGAGGGCTTCCTGGAAGACACGACGGGGATGGTCGAGATTACTCGCTCGCCCGTGGTGACGGTGATGGGGCACGTCGATCATGGCAAGACTTCCCTGCTCGATGCAATTCGTTCAACCGATGTTGCGGCGGGTGAGGCGGGCGGAATCACGCAGCACATCGGCGCGTACAAGGTGAAGATCACGAAGCCGGATTCGCCGGCGTTCGGGCGTGAGATTGTGTTCCTGGATACGCCGGGCCACGAGGCGTTTACACGGATGCGCGCACGCGGCGCGAAGATCACCGACATCGTTGTGGTGGTGGTTGCCGCGGACGATGGCGTGATGCCGCAGACGCTGGAGGCGATCGATCACGCGAAGGCGGCGAACGTGCCGATCATCGTGGCGGTGAACAAGATCGACAAGCCCGAGGCAAATCCCGATCGCGTGAAGCAGCAGTTGGCGGACAGGGGGTTGCAGCCTGAAGCGTGGGGCGGGTCGACGGTGTTCGTCGATGTTTCGGCGAAGAAGCGAATCGGTCTGGACTTGCTGGAGGAGATGATCTGCCTGGTGGCCGATATTGGCAACCTGAAGGCGACTCCGGATCGTCCTGCGGTGGGTACGGTGATCGAAGCGAAGCTCGACCGTGGACGCGGCGCGGTGGCTTCAGTCCTCGTGCAGAACGGAACGCTGAAGACGGGCGACAGCTACATTGTCGGCAACACGTTCGGCAAGATTCGCGCGATGTTCAACGATCGCGGGCAGCCGATTATCGAGGCTGGACCATCGACGCCGGTCGAGATTCTTGGACTCGAAGGCATGCCGGATGCGGGCGACACGTTCCTGGTGATGGCGGACCGCGACAAGGCCAAGGGCATTGCGCAATACCGCAAGATGAAGGAGCGTGAGTCGCAACTGGCGAAGAGTTCGCGCGTGTCGCTGGAAGGCCTGGCGGAGCAGATCAAGCACGCCGGCATGAAGGATCTGAACCTTATCGTCAAGGGCGACGTGCAGGGCTCGGTGGAGGTTATCGCCGAGGACCTGCAGCGGATGTCGACGGAGAAGGTTCGGGTTCGCGTGCTGCACTCGGGTGTGGGCGCGATTACGGAGTCGGACGTGCTGCTGGCGTCGGCTTCGAACGCGGTCATCATCGGGTTCAACGTGCGGCCTGACCGCAAGTCGACGGAAGTGGCGGAGCGCGAGAACGTGGAGATCCGGCTGCACTCGATCATCTACGAACTGCGCGACGAGATTACGAAGGCGATGTACGGACTGCTGGAGCCGGTGTTCAAGGAGAACTATGCCGGGCGGGCCGAAGTGCTCAACGTCTTCAAGATCACGAAGGTCGGTCAGATTGCCGGCTGCCGCGTGACCGACGGGCTGATTACACGCACGGCGCAGGTTCGCGTGATGCGCGAGGGCACCGAAGTCTGGCGCGGCAAGATCGGGTCGCTCAAGCGCTTCAAGGAAGATGTGTCCGAGGTACGGCAGGGCGTAGAGTGCGGTATCGATCTCGCCGGCTACAAGGATATCCGCGTGGGCGATGTGATTGAGTCGTTCACTACGGAGAAGCTGGCGGATGAGCTTGGGCAGAATACGATTGCGGCGCGCAAGGCGGAGAAGGAAGCCGCGGCTGCGGCTGCTGCGGCGGCGGCTGCCGAGGAGGCTTCAGCGACCGCGAATGCGTAGGTAGGTTCGAGGAGGCCCAAGGCTGAAGCCTTGGGTTACCTAGAAGCATTCGAGGTTCGAGGAGTTGGATTTGGGGAGAGGCTGGCAGGGATGCCGGCCTCTTTGTTTTTTGTGGGCACTTCAGGAGTCAGTAAGTGTCAGCGAATATAGAAAGGATTGCTGCGCCCTTCATATATTCGACCTGAGCTAAGTGCTGGTGGTGTGGCCCTGACCGACTTGACGAAGGAAATATCGAGCAAATATGGTCCCGGGGACGGAACCGATCCCGGGACAATCCAATCATAACTGCCGGTATTCGGAACTCCTTTTACGTCGAGCACAGTTCCCTCGCGCCAAAACCTCGACGTGTCGTACACCATGATGTCGAGCTTGGGGATCCTGAGGTGTGATTTTGTTGTCCAACGAATCGTGTATCGCGTGCCTGGGTGCAAAGTGTCTTGCGCCACCGGAAAGACGATGGGAAATGATGAATGTGAATCATTGTTCTTGATCGTCTTTAGAAGAACGTCGAACACTTTGGCGGTTTGAGCGTCGGGGCCGCAGGTGTATATCTCGGTATAAATACTGAAGCACTGGCACCGCGGACGCAAATTAATACAATCGATCTGGCGTCCCGCCAGGCCGATTGACCGACTGCTGTTTGCCGGTTCCCCACGAGGGGAAAGTGTGAGGCCAACTACAGATGCGGGCTCGCCGGCGGCCTCCTCGGGCGGTGTTCTGTAGTATTGCGGCGCGACTTGCCAGTCATTTGGGTATTTGAAACTGAAACCCAGCCACTCATACTCAATCCAGTCCTTAGTCTCCTGCTCTGCCGAAGGATTAGTTGATGGATGGAGTGGCGCTTGAGATTGAGAAGAAAAAGCCTTAACCACCGTGGGCTCAAATGGTATTGCGAGAACAAGAATAGGTAGCGCGATTCCGGCAACTAAAGCGTAGGTCTTTCGCATGACGGTTTAAACCTTCGCTTGCATTATGCTCCCTCGGACTGCGGTTATCACCCATGTGACTCGAATCACTGTAAATATCGGCGTTCCTATCCATTCTGTTAAGTAACTCCAGAATGCGATAGGAAGCTAATAAGTGTTCTTGCAAAGTAGTCGTCGGAAGGATCGGGAGACCAGGTATGTGTCTCGGGTTGAACAACATTTTTCAAAATGTCTGGTTCGAGTCGTTTTGATCTGCTGTGGTGCAGCGCATCTGACGTTGTCTACATCGGGAAATGCGCAGAGTTGGTTTCGCGATTTTCATAACCACAACGCCGAGATGAAGAAGCTGCAGCCTACCTGGGTAACGCCGCTGGTGGGGACGACTCCGCTGCTGGGACAGTTTGTGCGGGAAGAGTTCGTTCGGCAAAAGGTGGCGGGCGGCGATGCGGTGTGGAATATCGGAAAAAACAAAGGGCCAAGCCTGCTTTTGTCGTCGCGGATTGAGACAGTGCTGGCGGTGCCGAACTATGTGGTCCATGGGTCGGCTGCGGGGACGGATGGCATCGGCGATTTCTGCTTCACGACGCGATTCCGGATCGCCTCCGGGAACAAGGATCATGGCAATTACGCGATCACCGCGGTCGCTAGCCAGACGTGGGCCACGGGCCTGGCACAAAATGGCGCGGTCGTATGGACGCGCGGATTCACGGTGACGGGAGGCAAGGCGTTCGGGCGGTTTGCGGCGCTGGGCTCGGTGGGGACGACGCTGCCGGCGGCTTCGGGGCTGGCGACGATGGGGCGTCCGGTGGCTTTGAATCCAGCGTTCGAGATGCACGTGATGCCCAGGCTGTGGGCACAGGTGGAGTCGAACTCGACTTTTTACAACGGGGGAACGCATGACGGCAAGATTCAGCACTTCATCACGCCCGGTTTGGTGCTGGTGCCTCTGAGGCCGTGGAGCGAGAAGAGCAAGAGTTATTTTCTGGTGGGGGTCGGGATGCAGTTTGCGACGACGAGGTATCATGCGTCGGATCACAACCTGATCGTCGATACGAAGATTTATTTCTAGGTTCGAGGTACTCGGTTTGAGGCTCGAGGTTACCGATATACAGCCCTTGTCTTCAGCGGTACGGTATTCTGCGAGTAGATGTTTTCAACTTTCAAGATGGTGTTTGTGTACCTGACGCTGGGTGGGCTGGCGGGGGTGATTGGGATTCCCTACTCGCTGGTGGCGGGGAATGTGGATCGTCTGTACCGCGTGGTGATGGGGATTTTGCGGGCGGGCATGCGGGCGGCGGGGATTCGCGTGGAGGTGCGAGGCCTGGAGAACGTGCCCGCGGGCGTGAGCTGCATCTTCCTGTCGAATCATGTGTCGAACCTGGATCCTCCGGTGCTCTTCCCTGTTCTGCCGGGGATGAGTTCGGTGCTGCTGAAGAAGGAGCTGATGCGGATTCCGCTGCTGGGGACGGCGATGCGGATGGCGAAGTTTGTTCCCGTGGAGCGCGGGAATGTGCGCGAGTCGGCACAAAAGAGCGTGGCGGCGGCGGCTGAGGCGCTACGGTCGGGGCTGCATATTTTGATCTTTGCGGAGGGAACGCGGTCGAAGGATGGGCGGCTGGCGGCGTTCAAGCGCGGACCGTTTTATCTGGCGAAGGAGACGGGGGCGCCGATTGTGCCGATAGCGATTTCGGGGACGGAGCGCATGATGCGGAAACATAGTGCGGCGATCGTGCCGGGGGTTGCGAGGGTGGAGTTTCTGGAGGCTATTGAGCCGGAGAAGTTTGGGAGCCGCGAGGAACTGATGCAGGCGGTGCGCGGGGCGATGGTGGCGGCTTTGCCGGAAGAGATGAGGCCGGTTTAGGTTCGAGTTACTAGGTTCGAGGTTCGAGGTGGGGTTCGAGGGTCTAGGTGTGTTTGCGGACACATCGCCGGTTCGTGGAGAAGCCCTAGACTGCCGGCATGTCGAATACCTATCGCGATCTCAAAGTGTGGCAGACGTCCATCGACCTGACGGAGAACATCTATCGACTCACCGCCGTTTTTCCGGCATCCAAAATGTATGGCCTTTCAGCGCAGATGCGTCGAGCGGCCGTTTCCATTGCGAGCAACATTGCAGAGGGATGGGGTCGTCGCAGCCGGAAGGATTACAGCAGATTCGTACTCGTCGCACGAGGATCGAATGACGAATTGCAGACCCAACTTGTGATTGCCGGACGCCTGCGATTCGGCAATGCAAAGCAGCTCGCCGAAGCAGGCACACTGTCCGATGAAATCGGAAAGATGCTCAGTGGTCTGCACAGGTTCCTGCAAACTCCGCGCCGCAAACCCATCGAACCTCGAACCTAGTACCTCGAACCTACTTCACGATGGCGTTGAAGCCGTCGGCGAGGACGCGGGCGCGCGTGGCTTCGGCGTCTTTGCGGTCGGGGAAGGGGCCGATCTGGACGTGGAGGAGCTTGTCCTGGGGCTCGTGATGGACGGCTACGGTGTAGCCCTTCTTCTCGAGCGAGGCGAGCAGGATATCGGCTACGTCCTGGCTGGAGACGGCGGCGACCTGGACGTAGAAGGGAGTTGCAGGTTGCGGGTTGGCAATTGCAGGTTGTGGGGCGGTTGTTGGTTGTGGGTTGCTGGTTGTTGACTGCGGGACGGACGCTGCTGCAGGGGCGGAGGGTGGGGGGATAGGGACGGCTATGATTTGGGCGGCTGCGGCCGAGGAATCGGGCGCGGGTGGTGCGGCGGGCGCGATGGGCTGGCCGGCCAGGCTTGCGGCGGTGGGCTTGGCGGAGCCCAGGCTGGCGGTCAACGTGGGCTGGAAGGCCGGGGCCGCGGATTGGGCTGACTTGCGGCCCATGCCGTAGCCGAATCCGAAGAAGCACGCGCACAGCAGGGCGAGGGCAAAAAAGATGCCGAGGATGGTGGGCGTTCCGAGCGAAATCTCGCGGTCGCCCGGGTCCGCATCGAGGTCGTCTGAGGGCGGGCGGCGACCGGCGTAGCTGCGGCCGGACTGGTCGGTTTCGTCGAGGAGACGGTTCACGGTCACTCCTTCGTGCCGGCATCGGGCACCGCGGTTTGGGCCGCGGCGGGGGCGATAGCAGGAGATACGAACGTCTTGTTGAACAGGTTCATCAGCTCCATGGGCAGGGGGAAGACGATGGTGGTGTTCTTCTCGACGCCGATTTCGGTGAGGGTCTGCAGATAGCGGAGTTGCAGGGTCATGGGCTGGGTGGCCATAAGGGCGGCTGCGTCGACGAGCTTGGCGGCGGCGTTGAATTCGCCTTCGGCGTGGATGATCTTGGCGCGGCGCTCGCGTTCGGCTTCGGCCTGCTTGGCCATGGCGCGGAGCATGTTTTCGGGCATGTCGACCTGTTTGACTTCGACTGAGACGACTTTGAGGCCGAAGGGCGCGGTGTGCCCGTCGATGATGACCTGGATGCGCTGGTTGAGGCGGTCGCGGTGAGCGAGGAGTTCGTCGAGGTCGACTTCGCCGAGGACGGAGCGGAGAGTGGTCTGGGCGAACTGCGACGTCTGATAGACGTAGTTGGAGACTTCGACGACGGCCTTGACCGGATCGACGACGCGCAGGGTGATGACGGCGTTGACCTTGAGGGTGACGTTGTCGCGGGTGATGATGTCCTGCGAGGGGACTTCCATGGCTTCCTGGCGGAGGGAGACCCGGACGATCTGGTCGATGGGGCGGAAGACCAGAATGACGCCGGGACCGGAGGCGTCGTGGCGGACGCGGCCGAGGCGGAAGACGACGGCTCGCTCGTACTCCTTGAGGATTTTGATGGAGTTGAGGATGTAGAGCAGGATGATGGCGATTGCGATGAGGAAGGGCGAAGGCATTGGCGGCGGCTTTCCGGCTGGAAGACATTTCGCAGCCGCAGTGATTGTAAATGGAGACGGTTGTTCGTTCACCGTTCTTCGTGGTTCGTGTTCGCTGTTTGGCAACAGGCAGGGGCGGGCTCGCGCGACGGCACTTCCGCCGAAACAGCGCATTCGGGGAGAGGTTGACGATTCGGATGTGATTGTTGCGCGATATACTTGCGCTCGGGAATGAGAGACAGAACAAGCAACTGCAAAAGCCAATGCGGGGATTCTTCACTGCGTTCAGAATGACAAGCAAAGTTGTGGAATGACAAGCGGAAACAGCGCAAAGAAAGAAGGAACTACGGAGATTCTGACCCTTTCAGGGTCAGAATGACGGACGTTCAGGGGAGAGAAGCATGGATCTGGGGTTGACGGGGAAGTTGGTTGTGGTGACGGGTGGCGGCGCTGGGATTGGCCAGGGGATTTCGCGGGCCTGTCTGGCGGAGGGTGCGCGGGTGGTGGTGCTGGGGAGGCACTCCAAGAACGTCGAGGACTTTATGGTGGAGATGAAGGGCGCGGAGGCACCGTGCGACCTGGTGGAGGCGCATCTCGAAGATACGGCTCGGTGCAAGTCTGCCATCGCAGAGATTGAGCAGAAGTTCGGCGATATCTTTGGCCTGGTGAATAATGCGGGTGTGAATGACGGCGTGGGGCTGGCTTCGGGGAGTGTGGAGAAGTTTCTGGAGAGCCTGCAGATGAACCTGGTGCACTGCTATGCGCTGGCACACTTTGCGCTGGCTGGGCTGAAGCGGACAAAGGGCGCGATTGTGAACATCAGCTCGAAGGTGGCGATGACGGGCCAGGGAAATACGTCGGGCTATGCGGCATCCAAGGGCGCGCAGTTGGCGCTGACGCGGGAGTGGGCCGCGGAGCTGCTGCCGGATGGAGTTCGCGTGAACGCGGTGCTGCCGGCAGAGGTGATGACTCCGCTGTACGAGCGCTGGCTGAAGACGCTGGGCGATCCGGAAGCGAAGTTGCGGGAGATTACGAGCAAGATTCCGCTGGGGCACCGGATGACGACGCAGGCGGAGATTGCGGCGGCGGCTGTTTTCTTGTTATCGCCGACGCAGTCCGGGCATACGACGGGGCAGCATCTGATCGTGGATGGCGGGTATGTGCATTTGGATCGGGCTCTTACCTAAAAAGGCTTAACACCGATCGTCACCGATTGAACCGATCCAACACACTGACGACCACGGATCAACACGGATGAAAACGGATTTAAGTGCAATTTTCTTGTTTTGATCCGTGCTTATCCCCGTTGATCCGCGGTTGAAGTCTTTGTTCTGGTTAGAAGCGGGTGAGTGGACCGATCCAACACACTGACGACCACGGATCAACGCGGATGAAAAACGGATTTAAGTGCAATTTTCTTGTTTTGATCCGTGCTTATCCCCGTTGATCCGTGGTTGAAGTCTTTGTTCTGGTTAGAAGCGGACGAAGAAGCCGACTGTGGGTTCGGTGGAGCGGACGCGGCGGGTGATGGTGAGGTAGTTCTGGAGGAAGTCGGGCGCGAGGTAGATGAGCTGTCGGAAGCCGAGGCGCATGCCGAAGTGACTGTTGGGGAAGTTATCTTCGAGGCCGGCCTGGTAGTAGTAGGCGGCGCGATACTGCTGGGGGAGGCCCTGTCCGCCGCCGGTGGTTGGCTTGAAGCGGATGGTTCCGCCGCCTATCCCGACGAAGGGCGTGATGCCGAGCGGACGGTAGGGGAGATGGGCGACGTAGCCGAGGGTGAGTTCGCGGACGCCGGACTGCGCTCCTCCGACGAGAAGGTTCGCGCCGGGCTGGGGGACGAAGGTGTAGTTCTGGGTGTAGCGAAGATTGCCGAAGTTGAACTCGAATCCGACGTAGGGCTTGGCCGTGTAGCGGATGGTGACGAGTTCGCCGACGGTGCTGCTGGGCTTGATGGTGAGGACGGACTTGTAGGTATTGGCGTCGCGCTTCTCGACTCCGGAGACCGAGGTGCCGATCTCGCCGGCGGCGACGATGGCGAAGTCGATGCGGTCGAGCTGCTTTTGGAGCGGGGTAACGGTGGCGGGGGCGTCCTGTCCGATAGCCTGAGTTGCTGGAAAGCTGAGGAGGCATAGCAGGAAGGCTGGGACAAGCAGGCCATATCCAGCAAAGACAGGTCGGCGAAACGAATTCGGCATGTAGAACGGACTCCCTTGCGGCGAAGAATTACGCTTCTGTAAGTCTACTCTGCGCGGGAGTTATTGGCTGGCTGGGGGAAGGCTTAACACCGATTTACACCGATTGTATCGATCTAGAACAAAAGCTTAGGGATTGATTAAGGACAATGGCAAGGGCGAAGGGCGGCAACGGCAAGGGCGGAGGAGTGAGTGCGGATTTGGCTCGGATGGATACGGGTTTTTGTTTCGTGGACGAGTGCGGATTTTTTGTTTAATGCGGAATTGTTTCGCGACGATGGGCTTGGCTTTGTCCGGGTCGTCCGTGGTGGGCGGAGGTCGCTTGGGGTGGGGGACCGATGCTATCAT
Organism: Acidobacteriaceae bacterium; assembly: GCA_036390355.1. GTDB lineage: Bacteria > Acidobacteriota > Terriglobia > Terriglobales > Acidobacteriaceae > Edaphobacter. Next base: position 15,116 of record DASWCA010000399.1, on the reverse strand, counting down.
CGGGCGATTCGAATAACGTTAGTTCTTTGGTGGAGTGTGGAATGCAGGTTTCGACATCGGTGGGGACGAAGACGGCCGCGGAGAAGAATGTTCCGGTGTTTCCGGTTGGGCAGATGGCGCTGTTTGTGCTGGTGACAGTGCTGTTTTTTCTGTGGGGAATGTCGAACAACCTGACGGACATCCTGGTGCAACAGTTCAAGAAGTCGTTTGAGCTGTCGACTTTTTCAGCACAACTGGTGTCGACGGCGAACTTTACCGGCTATTTCTGTATGGCGATTCCCGCGGCGCTGGTGATGCGGAAGTGGGGATACAAGGCCGGGATGGTGATGGGGCTGGTGCTGTTTGGGTCGGGGATGGTGTTGTTCTGGCCGGCGGCGGTAAGCGGGCAGTATGTGCCATTTCTGGTGGCGCTGTTTGCGGTTGGGTGCGGTGCATCGGTTCTGGAGACGGCGGCGAATCCGTTTATGGCGCAGTTCGGGCCGGCGGCGACGAGCGAGCGGAGATTGAACTTTGCGCAGGCGTTCAATCCTCCTGGAACGATTCTGGGCGTGTGGATTGGGCGGGAGTTCATCCTCTCCGGTATTGAGAAGACGCCGGACCAGGTGGCAGCGATGAAGGCGGCGGGGACTTACGTGCCGTATCTGCATAACGAGATCATGCGGGTGGTTCCGACATATATCGCGCTGGGGTCGGCGGTGCTGCTGTTTGCGTTTGCGCTGTCGCGAATGAAGTTCCCGACGATTGTGAGCGAGCACGAGGGCGATTCGGGCGGGCACGGAAGTTTTCGCGCGCTGCTGCACTATCCGCAGCTATGGTTTGCGGTGGCGGCGAATGTGCTGAATGTAGGCGGGCAGATCTGCATGTGGAGCAATATCATCTTCTACCTGAAGCAGTACACGCCGCTGGGCGAAAAGGCGGCGGCGAACTACATCATCTATTCGCTGGTGGCGATGTTGTTGGGGCGGTTCATTACGACTCCGCTGATGAGGCTGATTTCTCCGAGCAAGCTGCTGGGAATCTACGGCGCCATGAATGTGCTGATGATGGGGCTGGCAGTGTTGCGGCCGGGGATGGTGGGCGCGTGGGGGATTGTGGCAGCGAGCTTCTTCCTGTCGATCATGTTCCCGACGATCTTCGCGCTGGGGCTGAAGGGGCTGGGCGAGAATACGAAGCTGGCCGGATCGATGCTGGTGATGGCGATTGTGGGCGGGGCGTTCTTTCCGTTGGTTCTGGGAGCGATCGCGCGGAGTACGGGGAGCATGGCGCTGGGGTACCTGGTGCCGCTGTTCTGCTTTGCGGGAGTTGCGGTGTATGGGTTTATAGCGCCGCTGATTCTGCCTCCTCCGGGGAATACTGATCCGGAGGCCGGGTTGATTGCGGCGGAGTATGGGCAGGGATTTTGAGGACAGTTGTCAGTTCTCAGTTCTCAGTTCTCAGTTGTCAGTTGTCAGTTGTCAGTTGTCAGACTGCTGATGAGTGAGATTGGCGACGTTGATGTTTTGGGCGGCACGGGCAGAATGCGGGGATTCTTCGCGTTGCTCAGAATGACAAGCGGAAAACAACTGAGAACTGACAACTGACAACTGTTCTTAGCGGCCTTGGGCGGCTAGTTTGGCGGCTATCAGGTCGACGAGGTGGCCTACGGTGTGGAGGGCTTCTAGTTCGGCGGTCTGGAACTTGATTTTGAAGCGCGACTCGACGGCAACGATGAGGTTGATGTGGTTGAAGGAGTCCCACTCGGGGACATCGGCGGCTGTGAGCTCGGGCGTGAGGACGAGGGTGTCGTCGTCGAAGAGGTCGTGGAAGATTTCGGTGAGCTGGGCGTAGATTTCTTCGGACTGCATTAGCCCGATTATATCGGTGGGGTCCGAGCGAAAGGCTTAACACCGATCTAACCGATGGGACCGATCAAGAACGGATCAAACATTCTGTTTTCTATTTTCCACTTGATCAGTGCTTCTATCCGTTTTGATCGGTGTGTTACGCCTTTGTTCTAGAAGTGGCGGAGGGTCTCGGTGGGTTTGGCTGGGGGCGGCGGGGTGGCGAGGCTGTCCAGTTCGGCGTCGGATGGCCTCGCGTCGGAGGTTTTCTCGAGGGAGCGGCTGACGAGGTCGCGGGAGCCGAGGCCGATGGCGAGCGAGAGGGTCAGGACGATTCCGCCGAAGAGGATTCCGAAGGCGAGGTCGACGATGGTGCCGCCGATGTCGAGGTGGTCGAGGACCATGGCGGCCGTGAGGACGAGGACCAGCCACTTGATGCCGAGCGAGAGGAAGCGCGCGTACTGCATCTGCAGATTGACCGCTCCGATGAGAATGGAGCGGGAGAGGAACCGCGCGATGAGTGTGCCGGCGATCAGGATGAGGACGGCGCCGACGGAGTGGGTGAGATAGGGGATGAGGATGGCGGAAATCTGCGAATTGCCGGCGTAGGAGGCATCGAATGCGGAGATTCCGATGATGAAGCCGAGGATGACGCAGCCCCAGAAGGCTGTGCGCGCGACCAGGACGGTGGGCGAGTGGCTGGGCGACCAGTCGGCGACGTTGGTCTGGGTGCGGGCGAAGCGCTCGTCGAACTTGGCGGAGATCAGGATGCGGCGCAGGATCGTCGCCAGCAGCGCTCCGATGGCGGTGAGCACGATCACGGCGACAAGCAGCGCAAGCAGGCCGGGAAGGAAGCTGACCAGCTTGACGAGCACGCGGTGCATCGATTCTTTGAGGGCGATCAGGACTTGTTGACCCATGGCGGAACTCCTTACCAGGTTCGAGGTACTAGGTGCTAGGTACTAGGTTCGAGGTTCGAGGTTCGAGGTTCGAGGAAAAGCAAGAACAGACAACGACGAAATGCGGGGATTCTTCACTGCGTTCAGAATGACAATCCTCCTGTCAGGGGTTGAAGCGGTCGGGCCAGCGCCAGCGGGAGACCAGGTACGGCTTGTCGGTCTCGAATGCGGTGGCGAGGGTCTCGATGTGTTTCTCGGGGGCGATGGATTCGGGTCCGGTTCCGCTGGCTAGGAGGAGGTGCGACGCGACCCAGGCCAGGTAGAGCGGGGTGAGCGCACCGAGCAGGTGGCCGCGGTTGATGGTGCGCAGGCGGTACGCGAGGATGAAGTCGTAGACGATGCGGGCCCAGAGCGCGTCGGGCATGCGGAAGGCGGCGGGCGTCATGAGCGACAGCTTCTTGAGGCCGAGCAGAGAGTTGGGCGGAAGGACCAGCGACCAAATCTCATGCAGGTTGGTGTAGGCAAGGCGGAAGGAGTCGAGCATGGGCTGGACGTCCGGGGGTTCCGGCGGGGCGGGCGATTCGGGCGCTCCTTCGACACGGGCGGCTGCGGCTTTGGGTGAGTAGGCGAGGCGGGCGCGCTGCCAGAAGCTGGCCTTGGCATCGATGTCGGCGAAGAAGGAGCCGGCGACGAGGGCGAGCAAAGCATTGAGATCGGCGGAGTCGGGCGGCGGCAGGGCGCGGGGCCCGATGGGGGTCTCTGTGATGGCGTAGCCGACGGATGCGGCCTCGGCCATAGGCCACACGATGGCGGCATTCTGGCCGGTGGCGGTGAACTTCTGGGAGCAAACGGCGAGGCGCTGTACCATCCGCCGGGAGAAGGCGAGGTCGATGGCGAGCGGATAGCGCGGCCGGGTGCCGAAGAGGGCGCGGGTGACTGGATAGAGGATCGCGGAGTTGACCAGGCCATCGCGCGGTCCGAGTGAGTAGTGTGGGCTGGACAGGTCGGCGTCGCCGGCGGTGATGCCATCGGCGATAGCTCGAAGGGCTTCGGGGGCGAGCGATTGCGCCTCGTGGCCGAGCAGGAGGCAGGCCGGGGAGCTGTGCTCCTGCATGAGTTTCCAGGTGTTGAGGTAGTCGGCGGCGGTGAGGACCCATCCGGCGGACGACGCGGGTGCTGCGGGCACGTAAGTCTCGACCTGGATGCGGCCCGAGGCGGGGAGGGTCGGGGGAGCCGGGTCGGGAGTGGCGACGAGCAGGCTCCGATCGGGGAAGGCTGTAGCGAGGTTGGCAAGCAAGCTGTCGAGCGCATCGCCGGCGAGCGGGCTAAGGCTGACAAGGAGGCCGGCACCGGCGGGCGCTGCGGGAAGGGACGAATCGGAGAAGGTCTGGGTGGCGGCCATAGCTTGCCAGGTTCAAGGTTCGAGGTTCGAGGTTCGAGGGAAAGACAAATACGGGGATTCTTCACTCCGTTCAGAATGACAACTCAAGAAAGAATCATGGTAAAGCGAGGATACCGGCTAGCGGAATGCGTACCCACGCGGGGCGGTTGTTGAACTCGTAGAGGAGCTCGTAGAGCGCCTTTTCGAGCAGGTAGGCGTTGAGCAGACGGTTGGCCTGCGGTGGCTGTGGAGTGAGATGCGGGTTCGAGATCATCGTGGTGCGCCATGCCGTGAGGAACTCGGCGGAGACGGCGTTCTGCCAGAGCTGCGCCCAGGGTTCGAGAGACTTGGCAGTGCCGGGATGGCGCTGGACGAAGTGGTCCAGCGCGGCGTAGGCGGCATAGCTGAAGGAGCGGATCATTCCGGCTACGTCACGGAGGGGAGACTGTTTGGCGCGGCGCTCGCTGAGGGGACGCGCGGGTTCGCCCTCGAAGTCGAGGATGACGTAGTCGGCACGAGCGCGGAGGACCTGGCCGAGGTGGTAATCGCCGTGAATGCGGATAATTTGGCCGGCCTCTTCGGGAGCGACTTCGGTGATTGCATGGGCAGCACTGAAGAGCTGAACGCGGCGCGAGAGGATGAGGGCGGCGGAATCGGTGGAAAGCTCGTCGGGGAGATTGGTGAAACCGCGCTTGAGGGCGTCCATGGTGCGGGCGATCTGGACATGGATGCGGCCGGCATCGGCGGCGAGGGCTTCCGCGGTGAACGGCTCGGCTGCGAAGGCTGGATTGCCGGTGGGAGTGGCCAGGGCGAGGTGCATCTCGGCGGTGCGGCGGCCGAGGAGGGCGGCGGCATCGAGGTAGAGACCGGCGTGTTCGCGAGCGTCGGCGGGGATGGGTGCGGTTTCGGACTCGCCTGGGAAGAATGGCGCGGTTCCGACGTCCGCAGGCATGGGGAAGGTGACGACGGCCTCGTAATAGCGGCCCAGCTCGTCGAGAGTGTACTGCCAGCCGTCGCCCTCGTTTTCGACGAGGCCCTGGAGCATGGCGAGCGTGGTGGGTTCGGTCTCGGGGGAGCTTTGGCCGCGGATTTCGCCGAGGAAGGGCGCGATTCGGGGGAAGTTGGCGACTTCGGTGAGGAAGCGGCCGATCTCGGTGTCTGGATTTTCGCCGGGCTGGAGGCGGCGGAAGAGCTTGAGGATGAGTTTCCGGTTGTAGAGGATGGAGGTGTTGGATTGTTCGGCAGAGCCGGTGTGGGCGGGGAGAGGGCCGGTGCCGCGGGCGGCGGCGAAAGCGGAGGATCGGTGGCCGGAAAGAGAAGGGTTCGAGGTTCGAGGTTCGAGGTTCGAGGGTTGCGGGGTGGTGGTCGGATTGGGGGTGGAGGCGGTGAGGGTCGCCCCGGTTTCGATGATGGAGAGGAGGGCCTGGCGGACGTCTTCGCGAGCGGTGGCATCGTGCAGGATGGCAGGTCCGCGGGCGGTGCTGAGGGTGGCGAGGACGGATGCTGGGGCGTTGGCGCGGATCGCGTCCACTTCGGGTCCGATGGTGAGGGCGAGGGGAAACTGGTAGATGTCGGGCGTGACATCGGACGAGGCGGCGTCAACGTAGGTGATTGCGAGGAAGAGGATGGCGGCGGGGAGGCCGGGAAGTTCGACCCAGTCGAGGATTCGGGCGCTGGAGATGGCACGGGATTTTGCGCCGAACCAGCGCTGGCGGACGAGATAGGCAGGTAGAAGCTCTTGAATGAGAGAGAGTCCGGGTCCGGCGAGGACATCCTGCCAGGAGCCCGTGACGAGGTCGAGGACGGCCTCATGGGGCTCGACCGCGGGAGCTTCGGGGATTTCGGGCGCGGGTTGGAGTTCGAGCCAGAGGAAGGAGTAGGGCGCGAGGGAGAGGACGTAAGGGCCGGAGGTGATTTGAGGGAATGAGACGTAGCCGAGCATCTCCACCGGGATCATTCCGGCAAAGCGGGAGAGGTCGAGCGAGACGGGTTGGGCGAAGCGGCTGAGATTGGCGACGCAGAGGACGGTCTCTGTGTAAGGCGAATCCGCGGCGGAGGCGGGAGGGGTCTGGGAGATGGAGGGCGAGTCGGGGTCGTAGTGGCGGAGGTAGGCGAGGACTTTGCGGTTTTCGGGGGCGAGGAACTCAAGTGTGCCGCGGCCGAAGACCCGGAAGAGCTTGCGCAGGGCGATCATGTTGCGGGTCCAGTGGAGGAGCGAGGACTGGTCGGAGAGTTGGGCTTCGACGTTGATGGCCTCGTAGCCCCAGATGGGGTCCATGATGACTGGGGCGAAGAGGCGGGCGGGGACGGCGCGGGAGAAGCCGGCGTTGCGGTCGGAGGTCCACTGCATGGGGGTGCGGACGCCATTGCGGTCGCCGAGGTAGATGTTATCGCCCATGCCGATCTCGTCGCCGTAGTAGAGGATGGGGGTGCCCGGGAAGCTGAAGAGGAGTGAGTTGAGAAGCTCGATGCGGCGGCGATTGTTGTCCAGCAGTGGGGCGAGGCGGCGGCGGATGCCTACGTTGATACGCATCCGGGGGTCGGCGGAGTAGGCGAGGTACATGTAGTCGCGCTCGTCGCTGGTGACCATCTCCAGGGTTAGCTCGTCGTGGTTGCGCAGGAAGAGGCCCCACTGGCAGATGTCGGGGATAGGCGGCGTCTGCGCCATGATGTCAGTGATGGGCAGACGGTCTTCCTGGCGGAGGGCCATGTAGATGCGAGGCATCAGAGGGAAGTGGAAGGCCATGTGGCACTCGTCGCCGTCGCCGAAGTAGGGGCGGACGTCGGCGGGCCACATATTGGCTTCGGCGAGGATGAGGCGGTCTTCGTACTCGGCGTCGATGACGGCGCGAATTTCCTTGATCTTGGCGTGAGTCTCGGGGACGTTCTCGCAACTGGTGCCGTCGCGCTCGACGAGATAGGGGATGGCGTCGAGACGGAGCGCGTCGACGCCCATGTCGAGCCAGAAACGCATGGCAGTAAGCACCTCTTCCATGACGCGCGGGTTGTCGAAGTTGAGGTCGGGCTGGTGGGAGAAGAAGCGGTGCCAGTAGAACTGCTGGGCGGTTTCGTCCCAGGTCCAGTTGGACTTTTCGGTATCGCTGAAGATGATGCGGACTTCTTTGTATATCTGGTCGGTATCGCTCCAAACGTACATGTCTCGCTCGGGTGAGCCCTTGGGCGCTTTGACGGCGGCCCTGAACCAGGGGTGCTGGTCGGAGGTGTGGTTGATGACCAGCTCGATCATGACCTGCATATTGCGCTGATGAGCGGCATCGAGAAACTGCTTGAAGTCGTCAAGCGTGCCATACGCGGGATTGACGTCGACGTAGTTGGCGATGTCGTAGCCGTCGTCCTTGAGGGGCGACGGGAAGAAGGGCAGGAGCCAGAGGCAGGTGACACCGAGATCCTGGAGGTAGTCGAGATGGGAGAGCAGGCCCGCGAAGTCGCCGATGCCGTCGCCGTTGGCGTCGGCGAAGGCGCGGACGTGCAACTCATAGATGACGGCGTCTTTGTACCAGAGGGGGTCTGTGGCGCTGCCGGCTTTCTTCACGCGTACTGGTCTCCGAAATTGGTTGGATGCGGATTTCAGTGTTAGTGCCGTAGCGATAACTTTGAACCGAACGCGGCGAGGCGTGATATACATATATTTGTATACGAAAGTTAGTGGATGACGGGCCTCAAGAAGTTAGTTTTTTGTGGTGATTCGTTGGCGGCGCTCAAGCAGTTCCCAGTGTCTGCGCGGAAAGTGGCCGGGCGCCAGTTGGAACTTGTGCAAATGAGCCGTGACCCTGTGGATTGGAAGCCGATGACAACTGTCGGGGCTGGAGTTCGAGAGATTCGGTTACGGGATGACAGCGGAATTTATCGCGTCATCTATGTAACGAAATTTGCTGAGCGGATATTTGTGCTGCATTGCTTCCAGAAGAAGACTCAGAAAACGTCGAAGGGCGATATCGATCTGGCCTCGCGCCGGTACAAGAACTGCTGAAGGAGTATTCGCGATGAACGAAGTATTTGACAGTGTTTGGGATGCGATTGAGGACAGCCCTGCCGAAGCTCAGAATATGAAGCTTCGATCTGCGATGATGACGGCGCTTTGCGACTACATCAAATCTGAGGGGCTGACGCAGAAACAGGCGGCAAAAAAACTTGGCGTCACGCAGCCCAGAATTTCGGATTTGGTGCGGGGGCGCATCGATTTATTTGCAATCGACAGCCTGGTGAATATGCTCGCGCTGGCAGGGCTGCGGATCGAGATGCATATCGGCAAGGCGGCTTAGGGAGATGCGCTGTGGATTGGCAGGGTCGTTGGAGCGGAGCGGCATGGAGACGACATGAAGACGAAAATCGTTAGGTACACGCTCGAGGCGCTGCCACCACTCACCAAAGCCGACCGCAAGAGGCTGAAGGCGCTCGCAGCCCGCCCGGATAGTGAGATCGATACCAGCGATGCGCCGGTGTTGACCGAGGAGCAGTGGAAAAACGCCGAGCGCGGTCGGTTTTATCGACCGGTGAAGCGGCGGATCACGGCGCGCGTGGATGCGGATGTGCTGGCGTGGCTGAAAGGCCAGGGCAAGGGGTATCAGTCGCGTATCAATGCGATTTTACGGCGGGAGATGCTAGAGGCATTGAAGGGTGACAAGGTAGCGTAGGGCCGGCGAAGGGGAGAACGCGATGAACGAAGAATTCGACAGCATCTGGGATGCGATTGAGGAGAATCCCGCTGAGACGCAGAACATGAAGCTTCGTTCTGCGATGATGACCGCGCTTTGCGACTACATCAAGCCTGAGGGGCTGACGCAGAAGCAGGCTGCAAAAAAACTGGGCGTCACCCAGCCGCGGATTTCGGACCTGGTGCGGGGGCGTATTGATTTAGTTGCGATTGACAGTTTGGTGAAGATGCTCGCCCTGGCGGGCCTGCGGATCGAGATAAATATCGGCAAGGCGGCTTAGGTCCTCTTGGGCATTTAGATTGATTGCCTGGGCTGAAGCCCAGGCCTATCTCAGAGGCAAGAGTAACGGCAGAGGCAAATACAGAGATTCTGAGCTGCGCTCAGAATGACGACGGATAATAATCTCGAATCGGGCCGATCAAATGGTGCGGACGTCGAGCATTGCGGACGGGGGCGGGATGCGGGTGACGCGGAAGATGTGGGCGGGCATGACTCCGGGGCGCAGGGCTACGTAGTTGGAGCGGTCGTGCCACTGGTAATGGATGCCGGTGAGGAGATCTTCGACGTCGAAGTTTTCGTCGTGGCCGATGCCGAGTTGTTTGAGGTCGAGGTCGATCCAGCCGGCCTGCTCGTTGTGGGGATCGAGGTTGACGGCGACGAGGATCACGTTGGCGAGTTCGGTATCGGTGGCCGGGGCAGTCTTTGAGTAGCAGATGATCTGGGGGTTGTCGACGTTGTGGAAGCGGAGCGAGAGGTCGCTCTGCAGGGCGGGGTTGGTGCGGCGGATCTGGTTGAGCCGGGTGATAAGCGGCGCGAGCGACGAGGGGGCGGAGCGGTCCCAGTGGCGGATCTGGTACTTCTCGCTGTGCAGGTACTCCTCGCTGCCTGGCTTGGCGGGAAGATTTTCGCCAAGCTCGTAAGCGGGGCCGTAGATTCCGTAATTCGCGGCCAGCGTGGTGGCGAGGATGACGCGCTGCATGAAGGCGGCGCGGCCTCCGGTCTGGAGCGAGGCGTGCAGGATGTCGGGGGTGTTGGGCCAGACGTTCGGCGTGAAGAAATCGGAGATGGGCGGCCTGGTGATCTCCTCGAAGTAAGCCTGGAGTTCCGATTTTTCCGTCCGCCAGGTGAAGTAGGTATAGGACTGAGAGAAACCGCCTTTGGCGAGTGAGTACATGACGTGCGGGCGTGTGAACGCCTCGGCGAGAAAGATCGCCTCTGGTGACTGTGTGCGCAGGTCCGCGATGCACCACTCCCAGAATGGCAGGGCTTTGGTGTGCGGATTGTCGACGCGGAAGACGCGCACGCCGCGGGCGATCCAGAACTGGAAGACGGAGTGGAGTTCGTCCCAGAGAGCTCGCCACTCGGTTGACTCGAAGTTGAGCGGGTAGATGTCCTGATACTTCTTCGGTGGATTTTCGGCGTACTGGATGGTGCCGTCGGGCCGATGGATGAACCACTCAGGATGTTCCTTGACCCAGGGATGGTCGGGGGAACATTGGAAGGCGATGTCGAGCGCGATTTCCATGCCGTACGCGTGGGCGGCGGCGACGAGATGATCGAAGTCGGCGAAGGTTCCCAGCTTAGGATGGATGGCCTTGTGTCCGCCTTCGGGTGAGCCGATCGCCCAGGGGCTTCCAGGGTCGTCGGGGCCTGCGGTGACGTTGTTGTTGGGACCTTTGCGGAAGGCCATGCCGATGGGATGGATGGGCGGCAGGTAGAGGATGTCGAAGCCCATGGCTGCGATGGAGGGGAGCAGGGCTTCGACGTCGGCGAAGGTGCCGTGGCGCGTTGGATCCGGGGAGGTGGAGCGGGGGAAGAGCTCGTACCAACTGGAGAAGCGCGCGCGTTCGCGGTCGACCCAGAGGTGGAGTTCTTTGGGGGCGACGGATGCGTAGCTGAGATCGGGATAACGGGCGACGAGCTCTTCGGTCTCGGGCGACAACGGGTATTGGTAGAGTGCAGAATTCTTCGCAGCCATTGCGCGGAGGGATGCCGCGAGTTCCTTCAACTGCTGCGCGTCGGTTCTCTCTGCGCGGGACGCAGCCTCGTCGATGAGCAGCGCGCCGATGGTGAGCGCGACGGGAATATCCTGCTGAGGGAGGTCACGCTTCGCGGGATCGGGACTGGCAGGGTCGGGCTGCGCTTCGAGGCGTTTTTTCAGGTCCGCGCACCAGGTGTCGAAGTGGTCGACCCACGCCTGAATGGTAAAGGCCCATGGGCCGAGCTGATCGACGTCGAATGCGGCCGACCACATGTCGTTGACGAGCGCGGTCATGGGAGCGGAGCGCCACTGGCCCTCGCTTGCATGCTTGTACAGCAGGCGCGCGGCGACGTGATCGTGCCCGTCGGAGAAGATGGCTGCGGAGATTTGGACGCGGTCGCCGAGGATGCGGCGTGCCGGGTATCGGCCACAGTCGACCTGTGGCTTGATGTCTTCGATGATGACTCGCTTACGGCCTTCAGCAGGTTTCATTTATTTCGGTTCACCGGGATGTAGTGCATGGTTCGTTTATTGGACAACGTCATCGGATTGATTCGGCCGCTCGAAGCATCTTATCGAAGAGTTGTTGCTTTTGCGTAGTCGGCGACACCTGGGCCAGTCTCTCAAGAGAGAGATGCACAGGTTGAAGTGCGCGGTTGTCGGACCGGAATTACGGGCCGGGCTGTCGGACGGGCGCAATCGTGCATCTGTATGTATACGCTCCGAATCGGCGATAACGATCATGCCAAGAATTCCTTGTTCAACGTATCGTCTACAACTGCATAGAGGCTTCAATTTCGACGATGCCGGGCGCATTGCGAATTATCTTCGCGAGCTGGGGATTTCGCATGTATACAGCTCGCCGTACCTGCAGGCGGCGCCGGGGAGCACGCACGGCTACGACGTAGTGGACCACACGAAGGTGAATGAGGAGCTTGGCGGGACGGAGGCCCATGAGCGCTTCTGCAAGAAGCTGGGCGACGCGAAGCTGGGTCAGGTGCTCGACGTTGTGCCCAACCATATGTCGCTGGGAAATGAGAACCGCTACTGGTGGGATGTGCTGGAGAATGGAACGTCGAGCCGCTACGCATCGTTCTTCGACATCGACTGGCAACCCTATGAGGAGAGGCTGCGCAACAAAGTGCTGGTGCCGATACTGCCGGACCAGTATGGCCGGGTGTTGCAGGCCGGCGGCATCAACGTGGTGCGGCATGGCAACAGCTTTCAGGTGGAGTGCTCCGCGCATAATCTGCCGGTGGCGCCGCAAACATTGCCGACGATTATGGCGAAGGCGGCGGAGTATGCGAAGTCGGACACGCTGAATTTTCTGGCGGCGTCGTTCGGCAGGCTTCCGGCGCCGGAGTATGTGGACCGGCGAACGATTCTTGCGCGCGATCGGGACAAAGCGGTGCTGAGAGGGCTGCTGTCGCGACTATGCCTGGAGGAGCCCGCGATTGGCGAGGCGCTCGACGATGCGGTGGCCGAACTGAATGCGAACATCGATGCGCTGGATGACTTTCTGAATCAGCAGAACTACCGGCTGGCGTATTGGAAGACGGCCGATCAGCAGCTTGGGTACAGGCGCTTCTTCGACGTAAATACCTTGATTGGACTGAGAGTCGAGCGCGAGCATGTGTTCGAGGAGACGCACGCACTGGTGCTGGACTGGCTTCGGCGAGGTGTTCTCGATGGAGTGCGGGTCGATCACCCCGATGGGTTGCGCGACCCTTTGCAATACTTTCGCCGGTTGCGCGAACAGGCGCCCGAGGCGTGGATTGTCGGCGAGAAGATTCTGGAGCCGGGCGAGTTTCTCCGCAAGAGCTGGCCGATTGAAGGCACCAGCGGATACGACTTCCTGAATGCCGCACTGGGAGTGCTGGTATCACCTGAGGGGATGAAGGAGTTGAACGAGATCTATGAAGAGTTCACGTCGGAGCCAACGGACTTCCACGCAATCGCGCATGAAAAGAAGATCAATGTAACGCAGGAGGCTCTGGGAAGCGACGTCAACCGGCTGACTTCGCTGCTGGTGGACATATGCGAATCCAACCGCGACCAGCGGGATTACACACGCGCGGAGATGCGGCGCGCGATCCGCGAAGTGGCGGCGTGTTTCGCCATCTACCGGACTTATGTCGAGCCTGCGCGCGAAGAGATCAGCGAGGAAGATCGCGACTATATTGAGCGCGCGATTACATGCGCCAAGCAGAAGCGGCAGGATATTGGCGCGGGGCTCTTCGACTTTCTTGGCGACGTGCTGACGATGGAGGTGAAAGGCAAACAGGAGACCGAGTTCCTGAGGCGGTTCCAGCAGTTCACGCCTCCGGTGATGGCGAAAGGAGTGGAGGACACGGCGTTCTACTGCTACAACCGGCTGGTGGCGATGTGCGAGGTGGGGGGCGATCCGGGGTCGAGCGGGATAAGCGTCGCGGAGTTTCACGCGTATAACGCGAAGATGCAGGCGACCCATCCACTTACGATGAATACGCTATCGACGCACGACACCAAGCGAAGCGACGATGTGCGCGCGCGGCTGGCAGTACTCTCGGAAGTGGCGGGGAAGTTTGGCGGAGCTTTGAACCGCTGGTCGCGGATGAATAACGATCTGCGGACAGAGCTGTTTGGCGGCGGGCACGGCGATATCCCCGACCGCAATACGGAATACATGCTCTACCAGACACTGATCGGGGCGTGGCCGATTACGCTGGACCGGCTTCAGGACTACATGTTGAAGGCGACGCGCGAGGCCAAACAGAGGACTTCGTGGACGATCAACAATGCGGAGTTCGAGGAAGGGCTGCATCAATTTATTGACGCAGTGATGCAGCACCCACCATTTGTAACCGATCTTGAGCAGTTTGTGGAGATGGTGAAAGATTTGGGACGGGTCAATTCCCTTGCCCAGACGCTGATCAAGCATACGGCTCCGGGGGTGCCTGATCTTTACCAGGGAGCGGAGTTGTGGGACCTGAGCCTGGTCGATCCGGACAACCGGCGACCGGTGGACTACAAGATTCGCACGAAGCTGTTGCAGGAGGTCAAGAAGCTGTCGGCGGCGAATGGCGTGGCTGAGGTGATGCGGCGCGCGGACGAAGGACTGCCGAAGATGTGGACGATTCACCATGCGCTTTGCCTGCGGCGCGAACGACCGGAGAACTTTGGCGCGCAAGCAGCATACACGCCGTTGAAGGTGAAAGGGCCAAAGTCCGGGCATGTGATTGCGTATCTGCGCGGCTCGGGCGTGGCGACGGTTGTGCCTAGACTGGTGGCATCGCTGGGGCGAGGATGGCTCGAAACTACCGTTGATTTGCCGCAGGGCAAATGGACGAATCGGCTAACCGGAGCGTCTGTGGAGGGAGGCAAAGTTGCGGTGGAGGCGATGCTCCACGACTTTCCGGTGGCACTCCTGGTGCGGGACAGCCAATAGCGCGGAGGCAGAACAGAGTGAAGGGGAGACCTGTCGAACATGCATGAGTTTACGGTCTGGGCGCCGAGGGCAGAGAAGGTTTCGGTGAAGGTGGGGGATGGCCTGCTTGCGATGGAGGGGCCGAATGAAAATGGGTGGTGGAAGGCGACGGTTGCGGATGCGGGACCGGGTTCGGACTACGGATTCCGGCTCGGCGACGATGCGACGATTTATCCCGATCCACGCAGCATGTGGCAACCGCATGGAGTGCATGGGATGTCGCGCGTGTACGACCAGAAGGCATTTGAGTGGCACGATGCGCGCTGGCAGGCGCCTCCGCTGGCCAGCGGCATTCTGTACGAGCTGCATATCGGCACGTTCACGCGGGAGGGTACGCTGGACAGCGCGATCGAGCGGCTGGATTATCTGCACGAGCTGGGGATCACGCATATCGAACTGATGCCGGTGGCGGCATATGCAGGCGACCGCGGATGGGGCTATGACGGAGTTGCGCTGTTTGCCGTGACGGATAACTACGGCGGGCCTGATGCGCTGAAGCGTTTCGTCGATGCGTGCCATGTGCGCGGACTGGCGGTTGTGCTGGATGTGGTCTACAACCATTTCGGGCCGGTGGGCGCGTATGCAGGAAAGTTCGGGCCATATCTGAACGACCGGCACCGCACGCCATGGGGCGATGCGGTGAACTTCGAAGCGGGCGGAAGCGACGAGGTGCGGCGCTTCTTCTGCGACAACGCCATCATGTGGATGCGGGACTTCCATGTGGACGGGCTTCGGTTGGACGCGGTGCATGAGTTTTTCGATCGATCCGCCGTGCACTTTATGGAGCAACTGTCGGCGGAGGTGGAAGTGCTTGCGGCTGTGCTGGGCAGGCGTCTGGTGCTGATCGCGGAGAGCGATCTGAATGATCCCAAGCTGGTGAAGCCGCGCGAGGC
>DASWCA010000398.1:0-3379 GCA_036390355.1 Acidobacteriaceae bacterium | reverse complement strand
CACCGAGACGCAGGGGCGCGTGGAACTGCTGACAACGCAGTTGCGACGCAATCGCGCAGCGCAGAAGGCAAACGCAGCGCAGATGATGCTGGATAGCGGATCGGCACAAAGGAAGCTGGCGCGGCTTACGGCCAAAGTCGACGAGGTCAACTCGAGCAATCAAGCTGCGCGGACGCTGCTGGCGATCGCCTCTTCGGAGACACTAGATGAGCGTTTCTCGGCACTCGAGCAGAACGACCAGATCGAGGCTCTTCTGCTCGAACTAAAAGAGCGCCAGCCGCAGCTATCCGACCACTCGTAGGTCATCGGAGAACCGGCTTACGACTTCAGCTTGACGAAGAACGGCAGTTTGGTGATGTCGTTGAAGATGACCATCACGGCGAACAGCAGGATGCAGACGAATGCAACCTGGTAGATGCGTTCCTTGATCGGCATGGGAACATCGCGCCGAAAGAGGCTTTCGATCAACAGGAAGAAGATCATGCCGCCATCCAGGATTGGGAACGGCAGCAGATTGAACATGCCGAGGTTGATCGAGATGCCCGCCATGGTCTGGACCAGCGGCATCCAGCCCGGCTGCTCTGCGGCCAGATGAACAACCTGGCCAATGCCGATCGGTCCTGAGAGACTCTTCACCGAGATGTGGCGCTCGAACATGCCCTTGAGCACGTCGACGATCAGCCGCGAGCTTTTCTTATTGAAGGTCCATGCGATCCTGGCGGACTTGTCGAGGGAGAGCCGTGCGACCTTCACCGGCGGTGGTACGTACTGGAATCCAAGCCGGTAGGCCTTTGTGCCGTCTCCTGTATCGGTCGATTCCGGAGTAATTGGGATCGTGAGGTTCTGGCCGTTGCGCAGGACATCCAGCACGGCGGGCTTGCCCTTCTGGTCCTGCAGGTAGGCGAGCAACGCGGGGACGGAGTGAACCTCGAGCTTGTCGATGTTGACGATCTGATCGCCCGGCTGCAGGCCGGCGCGTTCGGCGGGAGTGCCGGCCACCAGTGCCGAGACCTTCACCGGGGTCATCTGCATCTTGGGCACGAATCCAAGCGTGTCCGGATCGAACTGGTCGGGCGAGGTCGCCGGAGTGGCGATGACAAAGTTGGTGTCGACTCGCTTGCCGTCGTGAACGTACGAGATGGGCACACTGCGGTTCAGGTTCAAGGCGGCACGGTTGACGACGTCGTCCCAGTTGGGGCTTTCGATGTTGGCGAAGTGGACGATGGTGTCGCCGGTGTGGATGCCGGTTTTGGCAATCGGGCTTCCGGGCGAGACGTAGTCGGTGACGGCTGGCCCCGACTCGTACTGATTGACCTCGTAGTGCAGCATGCACACGCCGATCATCAGTCCGAACGCGAGCAGGAAGTTGGCGACGGGGCCGGCAAGCGCGATCAGCATCCGCTGCCAGCGCGGATGGTTGTTCAGGTCTCCGGGGTCGCTGGACGTCTCTTCGCCGGGAATCTCGCCTGCCATCTTGACGTATCCGCCGAGCGGCAGCGCGTTGATCCGGTAATCCGTCCCGCCACGCTCAAAGCCGATAAGGCGCTTGCCAAAGCCGATCGCGAAGGCCTCGACGCGGACACCGCACCACTTGGCCACGATGAAGTGGCCGAACTCGTGGACCAGAACCATCAAGCCGAGTACGAGAAGGAGTTGAACGATAGCGGTGGGCGACAAATGCGGTACCTCGGGAAGGATTGAATCAGACTGAATGTTGGAGCGAAGCGTGCGCGATCACCTTTCGGGCACGCCCTCTCGCTGCTTCGTCCGCCGCGAGCACCTCTTGGATAGACGCGGGTATTTGGGACAAGGTCTCACCCAGCACACTCTCTATTGTACGCGGGATGCCCAAGAAAGGGATGCGACCTTCGAGGAATGCAGCCACGGCGATCTCGTCCGCGGCGTTGAGCGCGATGCAGGCGGCAGGTCCGGATTCGGCCGCCTCATAAGCAAGCCGCAGGCAAGGGAAGCGGTCGAGATCAGGCGGCGTGAAGTCCAACTGGCTCAACGCGGCCAGGTCGAATGAGAGTTGCGGAGCAGCAGGCCGTTCGGGATATGCGAGAGCGTAAAGGATGGGCAGGCGCATGTCGGTGACCGAGATCTGGGCAAGAATGCTTCCGTCGACGAACTCGACCAGCGAATGGACGGTGGATTGAGGATGAATCGTAACCCGCACCTTGGCCGGCGGCAGGTCGAACAGGCGGCAGGCCTCGATGATCTCGAAGCCCTTGTTCATCATCGTGGCGGAGTCGATGGTGATGCGCTGTCCCATCACCCAGGTCGGATGCTTCAGCGCCTGCGCCGGCGTGATGTGCTCGAACTCGGCGATTGGGGTATTGCGGAACGGGCCGCCCGATGCGGTCAGCCAGATCTGCTTGACCTCGGCGGCGCTGCCTCCACGCATACACTGATGAACGGCATTGTGCTCGGAGTCGATGGGAAGCAGCGCGACGTTGTGCAGGCGGGCTGCCTTGAGGATCAGATCGCCCGCGGCGACCAGGCATTCCTTGTTGGCGAGGCCGATGGTCTTGCCCGCGCACACCGCGGCGTAGGTCGCTTCTAGTCCGGCGACGCCCACAATCGCGGAAACGACAAAGTTGACCTCGGGCAGCGTTGCGACCCGAACCGTTCCAGCGGAGCCATAGACAACTTCGATGAAACCAAGGCCCGCATTGAGCAGTCGCTGCTTGAGTGAATCGGCCAGTTCGTCCGTGGCCAATGAGACAACCTTGGGCTCCCAGCGCACACACTGGTCAAACGCAGCGTCGACATTGCGCCCGGCGGCCAGCGAGACCACTTCATAGCGGTCAGGGAAGGATTCGCAGATGGAGAGAGTGCTCTGGCCGATGGAACCGGTTGAGCCCAGGATAGCGAGCTTTTTCACTAACCTATTTTCGCAGATCGAGCGAATCGCTGTTGTTCGATCTTCCTCCTCAGCGCGCACTCAGAACCGTCCCAGGCCAAATGCGTCCTTCAGCAGCAGCGCGCACCACAGCACTGGTGCAGCGAGCAGCAGTGCGTCGATGCGGTCGAGGATGCCTCCGTGGCCTGGCAGCATCGTACCCGAGTCTTTCACGCCCGCGCCGCGCTTGATCGCCGACTCCAGCAGGTCGCCCAACTGTGCAGCCACATTAATAATTATCGCGAGCACGATCGACTGCCAGACAGGCTCGAGGATGTGCAGCACCGTGTTGTCGCGGTTCGAGAGCAGAACTCCGGCATAGACGACCGCGAGCCCTGCCAGAACGCTACCCGCGACCGAGGCGATGGAGCCTTCCCAGCTCTTGTTCGGGCTAAGGCGCGACAGCTTGTGGCGGCCAAAGCTGCGGCCAATGTAGAGCGCCGCAATGTCTCCCGACCAGACGCACACCATCAGGAA
>DASWCA010000397.1:0-11605 GCA_036390355.1 Acidobacteriaceae bacterium | reverse complement strand
AGATCGACAAGGTCAAGCGCTCTGAGTCCGGCATGATCGTCGATCCCATCACCATTGCGCCCGAGCAGCCCATCTCCGATGCGCTCGAACTCATGCGCCGCTTCAAGATCTCCGGCGTCCCGGTCACCCGCAAAGGCCGCCTCGTCGGAATCCTCACCAACCGCGATCTCCGCTTCGTCTCGCGTACCGACATCCCGATCGATGATGTGATGACCAAGAAGAATCTCATCACCGTTCCGGTCGGCACCACGCTCGAGCAGGCAGAAGAAATCCTTCACCAGCACCGCGTCGAAAAGCTGCTGGTCGTCAACGACGACTACGAACTCAAAGGCCTCATCACCGTAAAGGACATTCAGAAGAAGCTGAAATATCCCAACGCGTCGAAGGACACCAAAGGCCGCCTGCGCGTCGCAGGAGCCATCGGCGCTACCGGAGACTTCCTCGAACGCGCTGCCGAGTTGATCGCAATGCGTGTCGACGCCCTCGCCATCGACTCGGCGCACGGACACTCGTCGCGCGTCCTCGAAGCAGTAACTGCGGTCAAGCAGCGCTTTCCCGGCATCGACCTGCTCGCCGGCAACATCGCCACCTACGACGGCGCGATGGCCTTGATCGACGCCGGAGCAGACGCGGTCAAAGTCGGCATCGGGCCCGGCTCCATCTGCACCACGCGCATGGTCACCGGCGCTGGAATGCCGCAGATCACCGCCATCTCCGAGGCTGCCCGCGCCGCATCCAAACACGGTATTCCCGTCATCGCCGACGGAGGCATCAAGTACTCCGGCGATGTCACCAAGGCAATCGCCGCCGGCGCAAACGTAGTCATGATCGGTTCGCTCTTCGCCGGAGTCGACGAGTCGCCCGGCGAGACCATCCTCTACCAGGGCCGCTCCTTCAAAGCCTATCGGGGAATGGGCTCGCTCAGCGCCATGTCTCAGGGCTCGGGCGAACGCTACTTCCAAAGCGCGGAGGACATGACCGAAGCCGCCAGCGTCGAGCGCACATCAGTCACTGCTCGCGAGTCGAACGGTTCCAACCGCCTCGCAAAATTTGTCCCGGAAGGAATCGAAGGCCGCGTCCCGCACCGTGGACCGCTCGAAGCGATGGTCTACCAACTCGTCGGTGGCCTGCGCTCGGGCATGGGATATCTCGGGTGCGGCACAATTGAGGATCTGCAGAACAATGCGCGCTTCATCCGAATCTCGAACGCAGGTCTCCGCGAAAGCCACGTTCACGATGTCATCATCACCCGCGAAGCGCCCAATTATCACGCAGAATAGCAGCCTTTGGCAGGTAATTCTTACCGTTTTAAGCCGCGGAACCAGTGCATCGCCGCATCGTGTAACGCATTAAGTAACAGATAATAAAAGTCGTCCAGTTTGGCATCTCGCTTGCTTATGAGCAGGTTGAACCGAGCAGGTTCGATCGAATCTCAGCTTGGAGACACCAGCGATGGCCGCTTCACCCGTATTATTGAGCCCTTCCCAGACTGCACCATCTCGTAACGCCCCAACTCATTGGTTGCCTGTCCTATATGGCTTGGCGTTTATCGGTTTCACATCGACCACCTTCATGGGTGGTTCGCACACCCAGATCGTAGTCACTGGCGCCTGGAAAGCGGCCTTCGGCAACTGGCATGTCGACCTGACCGGAGACGTCAATGAAGTCCTTCGCAAGGTCGGCCACTTCATCGGCTACGGACTCATCGGACTGCTGTTCCGCAGCGCCTGGTACAAGTCCGCACAGGCGTTTTCAGGGATCGTTACAAATTGGCTCCTGCCTGTCGCAGCGGCATTGGCGGTGATCTCCACATTCGCCGTCGCGTGCCTCGACGAATGGCACCAGACGTTTCTTCCAGGGCGCGTTGGATGCTTGAGCGATGCGCTTCTGGACGGCGCTGGCGCACTGTTCCTCAACCTGCTCTTCTGGGCGTACATGATTTACAAGCGCAGAAAAGCGTTGAGCGCATGGGTATCGGCTTGAGACCCGTAGCGCGTCGACATATGCCCGACGAACGACTCGGACTGATAGCTTAGAAAGATGCGTTCGGTTTTCTTTCACAAGCCTCCGCAACTCTCATCGTTCGCCGAGCGCGGCTGGCGTTGGTGGTTCCGAGTCTGGGCTCCCGTCGCGATCGCAATCGCGGTGATCTGCGTCGAGTCCACAGGCACTTTTTCCGCCGAGAACACAAGCAGTTGGCTGCGGCCAATTGCCGAACGGTTATTTGGCGCCATGCAGGACAGCACGTGGGATTCGTTTCACCACGTGCTGCGCAAGACCGGTCATTTTGTGGGATACGGAACCGTTGGCTTCACGTTCCTCCGCGCGTGGCTGCATACGCTTGGCCAGCGCGGCCGGATGTCGCTCCTCTCGTGGCGCCTGGAATCCTCGGTTCTCGCCATCTTCTCGACAGCGATTATTGCGAGCGGCGACGAGTTCCACCAGAGCTTTCTGGCCAGCAGGACGGGAACGCCGGTCGATGTGCTGCTCGACACGACTGGAGCCTGCACGCTCTGCTTCCTGGTCTGGCTCATCTGCTGGAGCAGGCAACCGCAGCGGTTGGAACTTTAGACTGTTCAAGCGAGTCAGCGGCGGTTGTATTTCGTGTCCAGCACCATCGCATCGAAGCGCTGCCGCAGCGAGAATCCGAACCGCTCGTAGAGTCTGACCGCCTTGTCATTGCCTTCCGTGACCGTGAGCGTGATGGCCGAAAAGCCGCCGCGCAGCAGGCTATCCGCGGTTTGCTTCAGCAACACGCGTCCGAGGCCAAGGCCTCGATACGCAGGAGCGATGCAGAGCTGCGTGACGTGCGCAACATCGGCCGCGACCCGCGAGCACAGCGCCATGCCCACAAGGGCGCGGCTTCGCCGGTCTCGCAGCATCCAGGAGAAGTTCGCTTCGAAGATGCCGCATCCGGGAAACCGGACAATGTTGTGCAGGAATCTCAAGGAGCCATGCAGCGAGCGGTACTGATCGTTGATCTGCGCGTCGGCGTGACCGATATAGCATCCATGGATCAGTTCGCCCGCAGCCTGGTAATCCTGCGCGCTCCAGGTGGATAACTCCAGCTCGGCAGGAACGCCAGTTGCCGCAGCAGGCGATCCAGCCGTTCGAACGTCAACCGGCTTGCGCAGTTCGCACTCCAGAAAGAGGCGCGGATAGATTGTGAACTCAGGTCCGTCGAAAAGGTCTGCGAATTCGCCCGCTTCGAAGAGCAGAAGCTGCGACTCCACGCGGTCGACTGCCGGCGAATGCCGCAGCATCTCCAGCATGTGTGAGAGCAGAACGCGAGTCGTTCCAGCATCGCCAATCATCGCGTGGTTGGCGGCGAAGGCATCGCCGACTACCGCCTTGTGGCCTTCGTAGACGCAGAATGTGTAGCCGCAAACGCGCCCGCGATCGAGGGCCACAAAGCCCTGCAGGATACGTGATTCCAGATACTGCAGCAGCAACTCGGTCGAACTCTTGTAATCCCAGCGCAGGCGGACTCGCCAGACTTCTGCCTCGCGTTCCAGCAAAGGCCGCAGTTGACGCGCGGAAAAATGCCGCAGGTCAAGCACTTCGATTTGGGAAGCAACCGGCAAGCTGGACATACACTCGACCTACTCTGCGACTTCAATGCCGATCCAAAACACTTGTCATCGTCTACACGCGTCGAGCCAGAGAGCACTGCCCGAGGAAGTCATCTGAGCCTAACGCCTGGGAAAGACTTTGTACACTTCCAGGCCCTGCGATCCGTAGAGAAACAGCGGCTCGTAGACGCGACCGGGCAACCAATGCTCCAGTTTTCCGGTCTCATTGGCCGGAATAATCAGCAAGTGCTCACCGTCGGGAACGCCGTCCTTACCGTACTCGATGGGCTCCTCATTGCGATAGAACGCGATGCCGTAAACGATGTCGCGCCGGACGTCCTCGACCGCGACCTGCCGCGCTTCCGGCGCTGCCTGCTGCATCTGCCGCGCCAGCGGGCGAGCCGAATAATTCAGGTCCAGATCTCTGCCGTGGAAACCGAGCAGAAAGACCATCGCAGCCAGCACTGGAAACAGCGTCGCGTTGCGAACATGCGCGATGCCTCCGATCCGGATCGTCTGCACCACCGCGAAGAGCACAAGGATTGCCGCGGCGCTCGCACTGAACAGCCAACTTGCTGAAGGCACGAGAGTCCCGTAGTTCATGTGCTGCGGCGCCAGCACGATCACGAACGCCACCAGCGCGCAGGTCGCTGCGTGCGACCACAGCAGCCACTTTGGAAGTCCGGCGCGCCGAATGCGGTTCAGATAGTCCCCGGTCAGAATGGTGACCGGCGGAATCGAGGGCAGAATGTATCCCGGCAACTTCGAGTGAGAAAACGTGAAGAACACGATAGGAAACAGCGCCCAGAGAACGAGGAACTCCGGGAAGGCGTCTCCTGCGCGCGAATGTCCGAGATACCGCGTCGGATTAAGGCGCACTTTCCACTCGGCGATCGAAACATGCAGAGCTTCGACGACCGCTCGGATGGCAATCACAGTCCAGGGCATCAGGCCGACCAGCAGGACCACGAGGTAGTACCAGAACGGCTGATGATGCTGGTAGATGTTGGTCGCGAATCGTTCCAGGTTGTGCTCGACGAAGAACTGCTTGACGAAGGTCGGATTCTCGCGCTGGACCGCGATGTACCAGGGCAGCACCATCACCAGGTACAACAGCACGCCAGGAATCCAGATGGTTCGTCGCAGCGCCGACCATTCCCGTCTGAGACCGAGGAAGAGCAGGATAATGCCGAGCGCGAGGAACGGAGCGACAGGTCCTTTGGCAAGCGTCGCGGCCGCTCCGAAGAAGTAGAGATCGAAGAGCCAGAACTTCTTGCCCGTCTCGTACCACGCGTACCAACCGAGCATTCCGATACAGAATGGCGCGGCGAGCTGCATGTCGGTCGAGGCACCGCGCGCGAAGCCGACGATGGCGACGCAGGACGCGGTAATCAGTGCCGCGTCGAGCTGTCCTCCAGGCCGAAAACGCCGCATGTGCAGGAAGATCATGACGATCAGCAGTCCGGCGCCGGAAGCCGAAGGCAGGCGCGCGGACCAGTCCGAGACGCCGAACTCCTTGAAGAAGCTCATCGCGCGCCAGTAGTAGAGCGCAGGCTTTTCCAGCCAGGGATGGCCGTAAAGGATTGGCGTGACAGTTCCGGCGTCGAGGCAGCGGAAGGAGTTCTGGATGTCTATCGGCCGCAGGCTGTGAGGAATGATCCTTGCGTCGACCTGATGACAGACCTGCGAGTGCGCGTAGAGCATCTCGCGGGCGATCTGGGCGTAGCGCGGCTCGTCGGCTCCGACAAGTCCAACCTGGTCGCCGCCGAAGATCGGGACCAAACCGTAAAACAGCAGGAAGGTTGTCATCACCAGCAGGACGACGAATTCCCAGGGCGACTCGCCGCGGAAGGATCGAATCTGCGTGGCCAGCCATGCAATGGCCGTTTGGCGAATTCCTCTGCTGAACGCGACGGGTTGTGGAGATTCGGTCAATAAATTCATCAATAACGTGACTGGATAAGCGAGACAAGGCTACCAGAGTCCGCGATCACGCGGTGCACGCGGCAGGTCCGGCGCATGCGGGAGGCGGGCATCTGGACGGGATCAGGTCTGGGGCTCGGCTGGTTGCGGTTTGGCGGGGTCTGTAGCTGGGTCTGCGGGAGTGGCCGACTTTTGATTGCGTTTCAGGTCGCGCTTGCGGGTTCGGGCGAGAAGTTCCTCCATGCGGCCAGTCAGGCGTTCGGAGCGGTCGATCGCGAAAGTGAGTTCGGGGACGTGGCGAACGCCCATGCGGTCGCGGAGCGTGGAGCGAATGAAGCCGCGGGCGGTCATCAGGCCGGCGAGCGTGGAGTCTTCTTCCTCCTCGGTTCCGTGAACGGCGACGAAGACGCGCGCGCTTTTTCCGCCGGGCGCGAGCACGACGTCGGTGACGTAGCTTGGGGCGATTCGCGGGTCGGAGAGTTCGCCCTCGAGCATCGCGCCGATCTCTTCGGAGAACGTGCTGGCGACGCGATTGCGGTGGTAGGTTCGGGCTCGTTGTTCAGGCATGGCTCATCTTTCAGGTAACAGTCAAGGATACCAAACAGGCAGGATGAGGCGGTTATCCCGGCCCAAGACAACTACGGAGATTCTGACTCTGCGAGTCAGAATGACGCAGAGGGTTGCGGATTGGCGCGGTTTTGACTCACTCGTCCAGGATTTCGACCCAGGAATCAACAATTTCGGCGCCGAGCGTGTTGGTAATGCGGTGGATCGCGTCGTCGACCTCACGCATCTGGCCGCTGAGATAGGCGGACGAACCGGATATGGCGACGAGCGCCAAGGTGGCGCGATTCCATAGGTTGGCATCGTCGAGTTCGGCGACGGAGACGTTGAAACCATTGCGAAGCTTGTCCTTGAGCGAGCGCAGGACTTGGCGACGGTCCTTGAGGGACTGCGCGTGCGGGATGGAGAGTTCGACGGTTAGCTTGGCGATCGGCATAGGGACAGTTGGCAGTTGCAGGTTGAAAGACGGCTTGCTGGCAAGTTTATCGCCTCCCACAGGACGGAATGCGAAGATGGTGGGGGAGTGGGTGGAGGTCGGGATGATTTCGCAGGCGAATTGTGGAGCGGGGACGCCGATGGGCGCGAACCTGGTTTCGGAGATCGGAGTGGCGGGTGGTGGCGCTACGTTTCGCGCGTGGGCTCCGCGAGCGAAGGCGGTGTATGTGAATGGCGTGTTCGGCGGGGCGAGCATGGAGGGGCAGACCGACAATCTGCTGATGGCGAAAGATGCGAATGGGTATTGGACCGGATTTCTGGCGAGCGCAGGCGAAGGAGACACGTACCGCTTTTATGTGGTGGGCGAGGGGTCCGAGGGGTATAAGCGGGATTCGTACGCGCGGGAGCTGGCGAACGATCCGGCGCTGCCGTTTCCCGTGTGCGCGGCGGTGATTCGGGCGTCCAGCAAGTACCCCTGGCATGATGCGGGGTTTCGGACACCGGATTTTGCGGACATGGTGGTGTATCAGCTGCATATTGGGACGTACACGTCGCAGCAGACGGGGAAGTTTTCGACGTTCCTGGATGTGGTCGAGAAGCTGGAGTACCTGGTCGCGCTGGGTGTGAATGTCGTGCAGCCTCTGCCGGTGTGGGGCAACGAAGACAACGACACCAGCACGGAGGGATCGCTGGGATACGACGGGTCGGACTACTTCTCGCCGGAGATTGAGTATGGGGTGTATGACCCGGCGGAGTTGGCGGCGCGTCTGGCGACAATCAACCGGCTGCTGGCAGGGAAGGGGTTGGCGCCGTTGGCTTCGGCCGATATTACTCCGGTGTATGCGCAGTTGAAGGCGATGGTGGACCTGCTGCACGTGTATGGGATCGCGGTGGCGTTCGACGTGGTATACAACCATGCCGGCGGGTGGAGCAATCAGTATCGCGTTCCAGTGACGGTGGACCCAAGCGGAATGCTGAATGGAGATGATGAGAGTTTGTACTTCTGGGACCGGGCCGTTACCAGTCCCGGAGGCGTATGGGACAACAACCGGAGTTTGTACTTCACCGATGTGGGGTACGTGGGCGGGTTGTCGTTTGCGCTGTGGAATGCGGATGTGCGCGGATATCTGCTGAACAACGCGAGCTTCTTCCTGGAAGAGATGCATGGGGACGGGTTCCGGTATGACGAGATATCGAACCTACTGGGGATGAATAACTCGGGCGGATGGGAGTTTGTGCGGGCGCTGTCGGATAAGGTGCGCGGGTTGAAACCGAGCGCGCTGCAGAATGCCGAATACTGGCCGAGCGAGTACTACAACCAGCCGGCGACCGAGGCAGTGGCGCCGACGGCACAGGGCGGGATGGGCTTCGATGCGGTGCAGCACGATGCGCTGCGCGAGGCGATCCGGACGGCTGTGGGGCAGGCGGCGGGCGGGGCGGCGGCGTATGTCGAGATGAAGGGCATTGCAATGGCGCTGTGGCCTTCGGGTTTTGGGCAGAGCTGGCGGGCGATTCCGTGCATCGAGAACCACGACATTGTGAAGGTGACCAAGGAGGACAAGCGAGTGCCGGCGCTGGCGGATGGATCGAATGCACGGAGCTGGTATGCGCGCAGCCGGACACGGGTGGCGATGGGGCTGCTGTTGACAGCACCGGGGATTCCGCAGCTGTTTATGGGGCAGGAGTTTTTGGAGGACAAGCAGTGGGGAGCCGACCCGACGGATGCGGGGCACCTGATTTGGTGGGATGGGCTGGCTGGGCACGGTGGGGCGGTCGATCCGACGATGAGAGATCACCTGCGGTTTACGCAGGATACGGTGTGGCTGCGGAGGAATCAGCCTGGACTGCGGGGCGACGGGCTAAATGTTTTTTACACGAGCGACGAGGACCGGGTGATCGCGTTTCACCGGTGGGTGGTGGGGCGGGGAAATGACGTGGTTGTGGTGGCGTCGCTGGGCGAATCTACGCGGTGGGGATATCGGGTTGGGTTTCCCAGCGCGGGGAGGTGGGCAGAGGTCTTCAACAGCGATGTCTACGACCACTGGGTGAATCCCGAGGTAGCGGGGAACGCCGGTGGAGTGGACGCGGAGTGGGTGCCGATGCATGGGCTGGCGGCGAGTGCGAGCGTGGTGATTCCGGCGAATGGGTTGGTTGTGTTTGTGAAGCGGTGATAGGTTAGGAGTTTCTTAGAGGTGACGATGAGCGAACGCGGGATTTTGCGTGTGAATGCGGTGGTATGTGTGATGTTGGCGGCTGCCTGCGCGGGAGTGCCGGTGGCTGCTCAGCAATTTGGGTCGGAGAACCCCTTTTATGCGGCGAGTACGCTGCCGTTTAAGGCGCCGCCGTTCGACAAGATCAAGGACACGGACTATCAGCCGGCGATCGAGGCGGGAATAGCCGAGCAGCGGCAGGAGATCGAGGCGATCGCCAACAATCCTGCGCCGCCGGATTTTGCGAACACGATTGTGACATATGAGAAGAGTGGTCAGCTGCTGCGGCGGGTGCGGGCCAGTTTCAATGCGGTGACCGGGGCGGATACAAATCCTGCGCTGCAGGCTGTCGACAAGGCTGAGACGCCGAAGCTGACGGCGGCGGAGGATGCGATTGTGCTGAATCCGAAGTTGTTTGCGCGGGTAAAGGCGATCTACGACCAGCGCGAGAAGGTGCACCTGGACGCGCAACAGAGGCGGCTGGTCGAGCGGATGTACGACGACTTCATCCATGCGGGAGCAAACCTGGGCGAGGCGGAGAAGACGCGGCTGAAGGAGATTAACGGCCAGCTCTCGGTGCTGTCGAATGTGTTCAAGGAGCGGCTGCTGGCGGCGACTAAGGCGGGCGCGTTTGCCACCACCGACAAGGCAGCGCTTGCGGGGCTGAGCGATGGGCAGATCGCTGCGGCGGCGCAGGCTGCGAAACGGAGCGGGCGCGAGGGGTATGTGGTTCCGCTGCAAAACACGACGCAGCAGCCGGTGTTGCAGATGTCGAGCGACCGGGCCACGCGGAAGGCAATCTTCGACAGCAGTTGGAACCGGACGGAGCGCGGCGGCGATGCGGATACGCGGGACACGATCGCGCAGATTGCGAAGCTGCGAGCGGAGCGGGCAAAACTGCTTGGCTACCCAAACTTCGCGGCGTGGAAGATCGAAGACCAGATGGCGAAGACTCCTGAGGCTGCGCTGAAGTTTATGGATGCGTTGGTGGGTCCGGCCACCGCGAGGGCGATGGGAGAGGCGAAGGATATCCAGGCGGTGATCGACAGCCAGAAGGGCGGGTTCAAGCTGGCGGCTTACGACTGGGAGTTTTATGCGGACCAGGTTCGAAAGGCGAAATACAACCTGGATGAGGCGGAGGCGCGGCCTTACTTTGAGCTGAATACGGTGCTGAAGGACGGCGTCTTCTACGCGGCAACGCAGCTTTACGGCATCACGTTCAAAGAGCGCACCAATATCCCGGTGTACAACCCGGATGTGCGCGTCTTCGAAGTAACGGATGCGGATGGCAAGCCGCTGGCGCTGTTCTACTGCGATTACTTCAAGCGCGACAGCAAGAGAGGCGGCGCCTGGACGAGCAGCCTGGTGAGCGCTTCGAAGCTGATGGGCACGAAGCCGGTAGTGTACAACGTCGCGAACTTCCAGAAGCCCGCGCCGGGTGAGCCTGCGCTGATCAGTCCCGACGATGTGCGGACGATATTCCACGAGTTCGGCCACGCGCTGCATGCGATGTTCGCGGCGGTCGACTATCCGGGACTGAGCGGCAATGTTCCGCGGGACTTTGTCGAGGTGCCGTCGCAGTTCAACGAGCACTGGAAGGACGATCCGCGGGTGTTTGCGCATTATGCGCGGCACTACAAGACCGGAGCTCCCATGCCGGCGGAGCTGGTTGCGAAGATGCACAAGGCGGAGACGTTCAACCAGGGCTACATGCTGACCGAGTTGCTGGCGGCGGCGGAACTGGATATGCAGTGGCATCTGCTGCCGGCGGATGCACCGGTTCAGCCGCCGGATGCGTTCGAGGCAGCGGCACTGGAGAAGACGAAGCTGGCGCTGGATGCGGTGCCGCCGCGATACCGATCGAGTTACTTCGAGCACATCTGGGGCAACGGGTATTCGGCTGGCTACTACGCATACCTGTGGAGCGAGATGCTCGACGACGACGCGTATGAGTGGTTCTCCCAGCACGGCGGCCTGACGCGGGCGAATGGCGATCGCTTCCGCGCGATGGTGTTGTCGAAGGGGAGTTCAGAGGAGTTTGAACCGATGTATGAAAAGTGGCGGGGCGGCAGGCCGACGATCGATGGGATGCTGAAGCAGCGCGGGCTTGTAGAGGCGAAGTAGGGCAGTCGTGAGTTGTAGGTTGAGGTTGTTCGTGGATAGTGGGTGGTTAGGAGAGTAAATGATGGCACGACTTGTGGTGATGTACATGACACCGACGGATGCAGCGGCTTTCGACAAGTATTACTTTGAGACGCATGTTCCGATTGCGAAGAAGATTCCTGGGTTGAGGAAGTATGAGGTGAGCGCGGGTGGGGTTGGGTCGCCGGCGGGAGACTCGGGGGTGCATTTGGTTGCGACGCTGCACTTTGACGATGTGGCGGCGATTGGAGCTGCGTTTGCGAGTGCGGAGGGGCAGGCTGCGGCGGCGGACGTGCAGGTGTTCGCGCCGGGGGACGGGGCGCGGATGTTGATGTTCGAGACTCGTGAGGTGTGAGCGGTCAGTGGGGCCTTCCTCGGTGGGCCGGCAAAAATAGATGTACCTAGCGTGGTTCATTCAGAGGCGAGTGGGTTTCAACGCGCGATGGGCGGTGTCAGACTAGGTTCCACGGGGTCGACGCACGGAGTTCGATCCCACTCATCGCGCAAAGGGCGCGCGATGAATGGGGCACCCAAATTTTCAGGGAGTAAGACATATGTCCGAGCAGGCAGACGATCTCCGCATTCACTATCAGGACGATGTGCCGCGGGGCGCGCGCATCAAGGTGATTGGCGTGGGCGGCGGCGGGAATAACGCTGTCAATCGCATGATCGCGATGGGCGTGGAGGGCGTTGAGTTCATCTCGGCCAACACCGACGTGCAGGCGCTGCAGTTGTCCAACGCGCCGATCAAGCTGCAGT
>DASWCA010000396.1:0-3827 GCA_036390355.1 Acidobacteriaceae bacterium | reverse complement strand
CCGCAGCGCTCGGCCTCCTCGCGGATTATCTCGCGCGCCTGGCGCTTGGTTCCGACGAACAAAAGGGTGCCCTTGTTGGAGGCAAGCTGGCGTACGAATTTCATCGCCTCCTGGTACATCACCATCGTCTTCTCGAGATTGATGATGTGGATCTTGTTGCGATGACCGAAGATGAAAGGCGCCATCTTCGGGTTCCAATAGCGGGTCTGGTGGCCGAAATGCACGCCCGCTTCGAGCATTTGGCGCATCGTGGTCGACATGGTGACTCCGGTTAGGGTTACATTTCAGGGCCGCGCCGGCCAAATGACCCGCCGAAATTCGATGAGAATGTCGCGGGCACCCTAACAGCGGGGCGGCAAAAATTTAGCCGAGCCCGAGCCCGGCTAGAGACTTAAAATATTAGCACGCCGATCGAAACCGATGCAAGTTTTTCCTGTGCAAACAGAGTTTTACTCAGTCCCTGGTCGCTACGGTGAACCCCGTCCGCGATTTGCCCCGACGAGGCCGATGACTTATCCTTCGCACTTTTTTGCTGAAGCATGACCATACATCTGAAAACCGCCGAGGAAATCGAGCGCATGCGCATCGCAGGGCAGCTCGCCGGGGAAGTGCTCGACTTCGTCGCCCCGCGCGTCAAGCCCGGAATCACGACCGGCGAACTCGACCGTCTTTGCCATGACTTGATCGTCGAGGAGCAGAGGGCAATTCCCGCTCCGCTGAACTACGCGCCGCCCGGCTACAAGCCCTTTCCGAAGTCGATCTGCACCTCGGTCAACCACCAGGTCTGCCACGGCATTCCAGGGGAGCGCGTGCTCAAGGCGGGCGACATCTTGAATATCGACGTCACCGTGATCAAGGACGGTTTTCACGGCGATTCCAGCCGCATGTACTACGTCGGCGAACCTTCCATCCAGGCAAAACGGCTGTGCGAGACCACTTACGAGTGCATGTGGCTCGGCATCCGTGAGGTGCGCCCCGGGGCTTTTCTCGGGGACGTCGGCGCGGCGATCCAGCAGCACGCCGAAACCCACGGCTACAGCGTCGTGCGCGAGTTCTGCGGCCATGGAATCGGGCGAAAATTCCACGAAGAGCCACAGGTTCTGCACTACGGACGCTCCGGAACCGGCACGCGCCTTCAACCGGGAATGACCTTCACGATCGAACCGATGATCAACGCCGGCAAGCCGGCGATCCGCGAACTCGCCGACGGCTGGACCATCGTTACCAAGGACCATAGCCTGTCGGCACAATGGGAGCACACCGTCTTGGTCACCGGTACGGGATTCGAAGTCCTGACCCTTTCCGCCGGCACACCCCCTCCGCCAAAACACTGACTCCATGCTGTCCCCTCCCGCGACGCTTGCGGACGCTGGCGCCACGCTCGCCCGCCTGAAGGCCGGCGTGCAAGCCGAGCGCGCCGCACTGCAGAGGAAATTCCGCGAGACGGCGGACGGCGCTATGGTGCTGCGGGAGCATCGCCGCTTGGTCGACCGCTTGCTCAAGGAGATGTGGCGGCAGCTCCGATTGCCGGCAACGCTTGCGCTGCTCGCGGTCGGCGGCTACGGGCGCGGGGAGCTCTATCCTCATTCCGACATCGACGTGCTGGTGCTGCTGCAGGACCCGGCTTCCACCGATCTGGCGACCCAGATCGAAAAACTCGTAGGACGACTCTGGGACACCGGGCTCGAGCTCGCCCACAGCGTGCGCACGGTCGCCGAGTGCGTCGAGGAAGCGAGGAAGGACGTCACCGTGATGACCAGCCTCGTCGAAGCGAGACAGCTCGCCGGAAACCGCGACCTTTTCGCCCGTTTTGATCGCGCGCGGAGGGAATGCCTTGACGCTGAGGCGTTTTTCAAGGCAAAGCGCCTGGAGCAGGAACAGCGCCATACCAAGTTCCAGGACAGCCCCTACAGCCTCGAGCCCAATCTGAAGGAAGCACCCGGCGGCCTTCGCGACCTGCAGGTAATCCTTTGGATCAGCCAAGCCTGCGGGCTGGGAGATTCCTGGACGGAACTGGCACAGCGCGCCTTGATTACGCGGGAGGAAGCGCGCCAGGTGCAAAAGCATCACAGATTGCTTCAAGACCTGCGGGTGCGCCTGCATTACGCCGCAGGGCGCCGCGAGGATCGGCTGCTGTTCGATTACCAGGATAGCCTGGCGCGTGATCTTGGATATTCCCCCACCGCGCACCGGCGCCCCGGCGAGCAACTGATGCAGTCATATTTCCGCACGGCGAAGGCAGTCACGCAGCTGAATACCATACTGCTGCAGAATATGGGCGCCGAAATTTTTCCCGCGAAGAATTCCGATGGCGCGAAGATCAGCGAAGAGTTCAGGCGGGTGGGCGAATTGCTGGAAGCGCACCCTGCCGATCTGTTCGAGCGCGAGCCCACCGCGATCCTCAAGAGTTTTCTCATCATGCAGCAGCACTCGGAGCTGAAAGGCATGACGGCGCAGACGCTGCGCGCGCTGTGGCGCGCGCGCACGCGCATCGACGCTGCCTTTCGAAGAGATCCGCGCAACCGCGCGACTTTCCTTTCTCTGTTGCGGCAGCCGCGGGGCATCGTGCACGAATTTCGGCGAATGAATCAGTACGGAATCCTGGGAAGGTATCTGCCCCCCTTCCGCCGCATCGTCGGCCAGATGCAGCACGATCTTTTCCATGTGTACACCGTGGACCAGCACATTCTCACCGTCGTGCGCAACGTGCGCCGCTTCACTATGCTCGAGTTTGCGCACGAGTATCCGCTGTGCAGCCGTCTCATCGCCAGCCTCGAGCGCCATTGGCTGCTGTACATCGCGGCGATCTTCCACGACATCGCCAAAGGCCGCGAAGGCGATCACTCGCAGCTGGGCAGGCTCGAGGCCCGGCGTTTCTGCCGCGAGCATGGCCTTCCGGCCGAAGACACGCAGCTCGTCGAGTTCCTCGTCGAGCACCATCTCACCATGTCGTCCGTGGCGCAGAAACAGGACCTGTCCGATCCGGAGGTCTTGCGGCGCTTCGCCGATGTCGTCGGCACCGAGCGGCGGCTGGTCGCACTCTATCTGCTCACGGTCGCGGACATCCGCGGCACGAGTCCCAAGGTGTGGAACGCCTGGAAAGGCAAGCTCCTCGAGGATCTTTTTCGCGCGACGCAGCATCTGCTGAAGGGCGGGAAGCTCGAGGCGGACCAGTACATTCAGAGCAAACAAGACGAAGCCAAGCGCCTGCTGCGGCTCTACGGGCTGTCGGACACCGTCCAGGATGCCCTGTGGCGCCATTTCGATGTCCCGTACTTCCTGCGCCACGACGCCCAGGAGATCGCCTGGCACACGCGGCTGCTGCGCCACCGCGAGAGCGCGGACAAACCGGTGGTCAAGGCGCGCCTCTCGCCGGCAGGCGAAGGGCTGCAGGTCATGATCTATGTACCCGATCAGCGCGACCTGTTCGCACGCATCTCGGGCTACTTCGGGTCGGTCGGCTTCAGCATCGTCGACGCCAAGATCTACACGACCCGGCATGGGTACGCGCTCGACACGTTCCAGGTCATGGACATCGGCAGCGTGCCGCATCCGCGGGACATGATCGCTCAGATCGAATCCGAGCTAGCGGACTGGCTGGCGAACCGGGTTCCCTTGCCGCAGCCGGTGCAGGGGCGGGTGTCGCGACGCGTCAAGCACTTTCCCATCGCACCGGAGGTGCGCATCGTCCCGGACGAGAAAGGCCAGTACCACTCCCTGTCGATCACCGCCGGCGACCGGCCCGGCCTGCTCTATGGCATCGCGCTGGTGCTCAGCCGTTACGGGGTCAGCCTGCACACCGCCAAGATCGCAACGCTCGGCGAGCG
>DASWCA010000395.1:0-3949 GCA_036390355.1 Acidobacteriaceae bacterium | reverse complement strand
CTTTTTCGACGTCAAGAACGTCTCCATCCCGGCTGCCGTGAGCGTCTTTCCTAAGGAGCTCTATGAAGCCCCGCGGAGTTGGGTAGAGCGGGCGTATCCCAATCTCATCTATTACAACACGCTCGACAGAGGCGGCCACTTCGCGGCCTGGCAGGAGCCGCAACTCTTTTCACAAGAGGTCCGCGCGGCGTTCCGATCACTGCGCTAGGTGGAGAGAGGGGACGGCGGGCACAACGTGTGCTCGCCGTCCCACACCACAGGCAGCACCCAACCAGGCATACGAAGCAACAGGGAAGAAACATGCCACTTTCTGGCGGTTGACTTCCCCAGGCTCTCCCACTATACTGAGAAGTGTTGGACGCCCTCGCGGCGGGTCCACGTTGATTGAGGAGGGGCTGGGGCATGGCGGAAGACTCCAGACGCTCCCTGTGACTTCATCCTTGGTAGGAGAGCACATTTCGGGCGAACGCGCGAAGTTGTCTCCTCCAGACGATCTAACAAATCGCTCGAACAGCTAGTCAGTAGGAAAAGGACAGGAGGTGCTACGTGAACTGCATGTCCTCCAGACTACCCCATGATGTTCATGGCGCTTTCATGGAGCTTGCGCATCATACTCATGCCAGAGGGCAAACAATAACGGGACTCAGTGCTTACGTGGACGCGTTGGCGCGCAGGCAGCGACAGAAACGACCAGGGCGAACGAGAGCTATCGATAACAGCACTTCGTAGGAGATTTGAGTAACGTTAGTGCGTCCCTCTGACACTTGTTCTTAGCACTGTCCACTTGTGAACTCAACCAATCGGAAAGTGAGTCATTTACCAAGACCGTCAGATCTTGTGAAAGGAGATCCTCATGAGCTCATCTTCCACCCGCCTGCCTACCCCGGAAGGCCCCGGCTCCGTCTCTGGGGCGCCGAACCTCCCGGCGGGGTTCACCGACACGTTCACCAGCCGGTACGTCGACACTGGTGAGGTGTGCCTGCACGCGGTCATCGGAGGCGAAGGCCCGCCGCTGCTGCTGGTGCACGGCTGGCCCCAGAATTGGTACTACTGGCGCCTCGTGATGCCCGCGCTGGCGCGGGACTTCCAGGTCGTCGCGGTCGACCAGCGCGGGATCGGGCTGTCCGACAAACCCGCGGGCGGGTACGACACCGGCACGCAGGCCAACGACATGGTCGCGCTCATGGAGGCGCTCGGCCACCAGCGCTTCGCTATGGTTGGCGTCGACACCGGAATGCCGATCGCCTATGCCCTGGCCCCGTACCGCGACGCAGGGGCCGCGGCGCACAACCCCAGGCCGCACGCCGCCGGGGACTAGCCGTCGTCCGGGGACGGGATCCAGGCCAGCGCCGAAGCGCTCAGCTCACGCATAGATGTCATCCGTGCCATGGCCAGCCGCGCAGGAGCGACGATCACCGTGGTCGAGGGCTCCCACGTGATCATGATCTCGCAGCCATAGGTCGTCACCGACGTGATCCTGAGCGCGGTCGCCGCCGTCAGCGAAGCGGGTGGGCGGCCGAGGTCGTTAGTTGGTCGTTTCCCGGACCACGTGGCGAGATGTACGCAGATCGATGCCGGCGTTCTGCATGGTGCAGATGTACATCGCCGGCACGTCCAAACATATGAAAGGTATTCATCATGAAAGCAAACAAGCTCTTGCTCGCCGCGAGGCACCCCGCAGCGATTCACTTACCCATTGAAAGGGAGTTGCCTTCTCTGGGTGGCGCGACCGCGTGGCTCAATTCGCCGCCCCTGTCGGCGGCCGATCTGCGCGGGAAGGTCGTGCTCATCGACTTCTGGACCTACACCTGCATCAACTGGCTGCGCACCCTGCCCTATGTGCGCGACTGGGCCGAGAAATACCGGGAGCACGGCATGGTGGTGATTGGCGTGCATACCCCTGAGTTCTCCTTTGAGCACGACCTCGAGAACGTGCGCCGAGCCGCCAGGGACATGCGGGTCTCCTATCCGATCGCCATCGATAACGACTATGCGATCTGGGATGCATTCGATAACCACTATTGGCCGGCCCTCTATCTCGTCGATGCACAGGGGCATATTCGCTCTCATCACTTCGGCGAGGGCGCATACGAACAGTCGGAAATGATGATTCAACAGTTGCTGGCCGAGGCCGGCATTGGCGGCATCGATGATGAACTGGTGTCGGTCGATGCCAGTGGTGTTGAAGCTGCCGCCGATTGGGACAGCTTGAGGTCTGCAGAAAACTATGTCGGCTATGAGCGCACCGAGCACTTTGCGTCCCCCGGTGATGCAGTCCTGGATACACCTCACGTCTATGCTTTCCCCGCGCGCTTCTCGCTCAATCAGTGGGCCCTTGCGGGTGAGTGGACGGTGGGGGAACAGACCATTGCTCTGAACGCGGCCAACGGGCGCATCGCGTACCGCTTTCACGCCCGCGATCTGCATCTCGTCATGGGAAGGGCCTCGCGAGGAACGTCCGTGCGCTTTCGCGTGTTCCTCGATGGACAGGCGCCGGGCGCCGCACACGGCAGTGACGTTGACGAGCAGGGCAACGGCACCGTTTCCGAACAGCGGCTGTATCAACTGATCCGCCAACCAGGGCCCATTGCTGATCGGCAGTTCGAGATCGAGTTTCTCGAGGCGGGCGTGGAGGCGTTTGTGTTCACCTTCGGCTGATCCACAACAGAGGCTCTTCACCCCATCAATGTGCCCTGGCAGTAGCCTGGAAGCATCTGCCAATTGGAGAGAGATACATGAATACAAATTCGAAAGAGCAAATGGGAACCGGCGAAGGCTCTGGGCCGACCAGCGCCGAGCAGCGGTTGAAAGAACTTGGCATCAAACTCCCGGCGCCGCCTGAGCCGTTCGGCACCTATGTGGAAGCGGTGCAGACCGGCAATCTGCTTTTTCTAAGCGGGATGCTTCCCACGGAAGGTAACGAGGCGAAATTCATTGGGCGCGTCGGTGCGGAACTCGATGTAGAAGCGGGGCGCCAGGCGGCTCACCTCGCGGCGCTCAACGTCCTGGCTGTCGCGCGGCAGTATTTGGGATCGCTTGACAAAGTGACGCGGGTCGTGCGGCTCGGCGTGTCGGTGGCCACTTGGGGGGATGTTCGCGATCAGCCGAAAGTCGCTGACGCCGCTTCGGAGTTGCTGCAAGACGTCTTCGGAAAAGACAAGAGCCCTTGCCGCCTGGTATATGGCGTCGCAAGCCTTCCGCTCGGTACCCCGGTCGAGCTGGAAGCGATCTTTGAGGTGTCCGCCTGATACCTACCTATTAATATCGCCATTCCGGCGGATTCGGTTGCTCGCGTCGTGCTGTACGCCATTGAACAGTCTGTTGGCGTGGAAATCGATGAGGTGGTTTTGCGTCCCACCGTGCAGGATTTCTGACGCAGCCATGAACCTCCGAACAATCGCGAGGAATTCGCATTATTCGTCTTAAGCGGGTTGGCTATCGGTCATCTCGAAGGCCAAGAAAGGATCAAGATAGGTATGTCACAACATGTCTTTTATCGCACGGTGAAGGTTGACGGACTGTCAATCTTCTATCGGGAAGCAGGACCGAAGGATGCCCCGACGCTGCTCCTACTGCACGGACTTCCCTCTTCATCGCGGATGTTCGAGCCGCTCTTCGCCCGGCTTTCCGATGGCTATCGCCTTGTCGCGCCCGATTACCCGGGCTTTGGACACAGCGACTGGCCGGACCCGAAACAATTCGCGTATACGTTCGATCACTACGCCCAGATCATGCATCACTTCACCGAAGCGCTCGGGCTCTCGCGCTACACGCTGTACATGCAGGATTACGGCGGCCCCGTCGGGTTTCGCATGGCCCTTGCCCATCCGGAGCGGATCGAGGCGCTCATCGTCCAGGACGCGGTGGCGCACAACGAAGGCCTGGGGGCCAATTGGCAGCCGCGGCGAGCCTTTTGGGCCGATCGCGCGGCCAACGAAAGCACGCTGCG
>DASWCA010000394.1:0-7879 GCA_036390355.1 Acidobacteriaceae bacterium | reverse complement strand
TCTGCGCGAGTTGCTAGACCTGCGTGCGATCGAGGAGACGGAAGAACAACTGCAGTGCCTGGTCGAGGGATATAAGGCGCGGAATATGGATGGCATGCATGATCTTCTGCTGCGGCTTGGAGATTTGTCACGGGAGGAGTTACAGAAGCGGGCTGCGGCGGAGGACATTGTCGAATTTGTAACCAAATTAGTTCGGGCGCAACGTGTGATAGAGGTTTCGATCGCGGGCGAGCGACGGTTGATCGCCGTGGAGGATGCGGGCCGGTATCGCGATGCGGTTGGAGTGCCGCTGCCACCGGAATTGCCTGCGGCATTTCTAGAGGCTGTTCCGGACGCTGGGTTAGATTTGGTGCGGCGATACGCGCGGACACACGGGCCATTTACCGCGGGCGAGGCGGCGCGACGGTTTGGGTTGCCGGTTGCGGGAGTCGAAGCGACGCTGGAGCGGCTGGTTGGGATGGGGCGTGTGGTGGAGGGCGGATTCAGGCCGGGCGGCGTGCATCGCGAGTGGTGCGACGTAGAGGTGCTGCGGGCTATAAGACGCAAGTCATTGGCGAGGCTTAGAAAGGAAGTGGAGCCGGTAGAGCAGCGCGTCCTGGCTCGACTGCTGACTCGCTGGCAGGGCGTAGTGCAGCCGAGGCGCGGCCTGGATGCTCTGCTGGACGTGGTCGAGAATTTGCAGGGCGCGCCGCTGCCGGCTTCGATTCTGGAGACGGAGATTCTGCCGGCGCGGGTGGGTGGATATCGGTCGGCAGACCTGGATACTTTGATTGCGGCCGGTGAGGTGACGTGGATTGGGTTCGACGCAATTGGGGAGCGGGATGGAAGAGTGGGGTTGTATCTGGCGGAGAAGCTGGAGGCGCTGTGGCCGGTGCAACAGTTGTCAGTTGTCAGTTCTCAGATTTCAGGAGAGGCAAAGGCGGAGGACAAAGAGGCGGCGATTGTCGAGTATCTGAGAACGCATGGGGCTTCGTTTTTTCAGCAGGTACACGATGGCGTCGGAGGCGGGTATCAGGGGGAGACGCTGGATGCGGTTTGGAATTTAGTGTGGCGCGGGATGCTGACGAATGATTCGTTGCATGCGCTGCGTGCGTATTGTGCGCGGACGGCCGCGACGGCGAGAAGTGGGAAGCGGGTGCATCGGCAGAGTGGTTTTCGGGCTGGATTCACATCGAGGCGGACGACGCCGCCAACGGCGCAGGGGCGGTGGTCGCTGAATGCGGCGGCGCTTGTGGAGGGTCGTTCCGCGACGGCATGGAGCCATGCGATGGCGCAACAGTTGTTGACGCGGTATGGCGTCGTGTTTCGCGAGACGGCACATGCGGAGGGGTTGGCCGGCGGATTTTCCGCGGTGTACGACGTGCTGAAGGCTATGGAGGAGACGGGCCGCGTGCGGCGCGGATATTTCGCCGCGGGCGTCGGAATTGGCGCGACTCAGTTTGCAATGCCGGCGGCGGTGGATTTGTTGCGGAGTCTGCGTGCAGAGCGTGAGGGCGAGCGATGCGAGATGTTGATGCTGGCGGCGACCGATCCGGCGAATCCATATGGGGCGCTGCTGCGATGGCCTGCGGGCGGGGATACGGCGTCTTCCCTGACCCGCAGCGTTGGCGCGCGAGTGGTGCTTTGCGACGGGGCGCTGGTGGCGTATCTGCGGCGCGGGAATGCGAATGTACAGGTGTTTCTCCCGGAGGAAGAGCCGGGACGTGGACAAGTGGCGCGGGCGCTGGCGAAGTTTCTTGTGGCACGGGTGCGCGAGGATCGTGAGGAGGATTCGGCTGGGCGCGCGGGGATGCTGATCTCGACGGTGAACGGGTTTGCGGTGGCAGAGAGCGAGATGGCGCGGGCGCTGCTGGAGGCGGGGTTTGTGGCTGGGGCGATGGGGTTCAACGTGCGGCGCCCACTCCAGGGTCAGACAAGTAAAGCCACCTGAGCGACAGTCAGATGGCTTACTTTGTTTCTGCGAAGACGTTGGGGCCTTCCTATTGGCAGCCACCCAGCGTGAAGTGGTTGATGTGGGTGCTCCAGATGAAGTCGCCGCTTGTAGTGAGGTACTCCTGGGTATACCAGATGGTGCAATCGTCCACCGGGTCTACGCTGGCAGTTGAGTAGTCTCCCCAACGTGAGTGACCGCTTTGGAAGCCGGTGCTGACGGCGACCGTCGTTTCGGACGAGAGAAGTCCGAGGACATCCGTCGGCGCGCGGGATGCAATGTCGATGAGCGGATCGAACGTAGAGTTGGAGACGCTGTATCCGACAGCTATGTTGCCAAGCTTGTCCTGCGCGATGCTGCCCATCCAGCGATAACTCGAGTCCGGAGCGAAGGTCCCCTGCTGGTAGACGGACGGGCCGGAGCCGGTGTCGCGAAGCTCGTACCACCGAACGCCAGTGGACGAATTCGCCGCGACCGAGTGGTTGACAAGCAGTGACGCATAGCTGCCGAAGTTGCGATAGGAGAGCCTGTACATCAGGCGGTCAGCCAGGGAGTCAAGCTGCTGGTTTGTGCCCTTCTGTGGAATGCAAGCTCCGCCGTTGCAGGCCTCGGTGAATGGGGCTACTGCGATGTTCGTCGGCCCCGTGATGTTGAGAGTTCCAGCACTGTAGTTCGGAGTCATTCGCCAGATGTGTAGAGAGTTGCTTCCGAAGCTGGCAAAGTATTCCGGAGTGCCGGTGGGGGGTAATGCGGTAGTTCCGGCGGCTCCGCTGGCTCCATCAAGGTCTGCCGGAAGAACGCCACCGTAACTCCTGCTGAGTTGGTGACAGATCATTTTGGCAGCGCCGCCGGCAAGGGCTGTGGTGCGATCCATGGCACACAGATCCGCTCCGGCGAAGGTGTGACCGTGAGCAAAGAGGTTGAAGGTGAAGTAGTATCCGTCTGTCCAAACGCCTACTTTGGGGTAGTCGTTGAAGTTCGTGCCGAAGTTGTAGGCATACCGGTTCCAGGCGCCCGTAAAATCTGACGTCTGGGAGACGGCGACGCACTGGTAATAAGGAGTTGAGTTGACGGCAAACTGAGTCGCGATCCAGCGCTGCGCCTGCTTGTCATAGAGAACGATCGGATCACCGGAATTGTCCGTATTGCAGCGGCCGGAGGTGAAGCCGCTCCAGATGGTGTTGCCTGCCGCGAATCCGTTGGATGGATACGTCTTGGCTCCGGTGGCTTTGTCGTACACGGCGAATGACGTGTTCACCCATTGTACGTACTGTGTAGCGCCGACGGAACCTTCCGTGTCTGGCGGTTCGCCGCTGATGTTCAAGCCGGTGCTGAGGCCTACGCCATCGAAGCCAGATGCGTTGCCGACAGTCGCCGAGGTAGTGGAGACCGAATAGTTCTGGAGAACGTTGTCTTTGCCTCCGGCAGAGCCGTGGGGCACAGGCCGGATGGGATGGTCGTTGAGATGATCCCACGTTGGAAAGTTGGGCGCCATGCCATGCAGAGGTGCGGACGTGTCCTGGCCCTCGGGTTCGAGAACGACCGTCTGTGCGGCCAACGACATCGTCAGCGAAGCAGTTGCTAACAGAGAGCTTGCAAGTAGAAGGTGAAATCGCATTTGGTCAAACCTCATAGATCGAAGTAGTTCAGCTTGTTGGAGGCAAAATAATCCCTATTCATGGGCGGGAACCCCTGCTTCTCGGCTAGTTTCTGGACTATACACACGGATTTATGCGGGGGGCAAGGAACAAATAGAGGCGAGGACCGTTCCACTACAACTTTAGTTGTAGTGGAGGCAGGGAGAGGCGGCGGAGGGCATGGCAGTGTTGTATCACTGTGGGGGGTGCCATAGACTCGACACATGTTCGACGCTCTGGCGGAGTTCGTTTCGACGCAGCAGGGGGATTCGGCTGAGTTTGTGGAGAAGGCCCGGGCGCTGGCTATTGGTGTTGCCAGAGATTACGAGCCGGCACGGCTATATGTGATCCGGATCGACAACTGGTTTGGGCCGAAGTGGATGCACTTTGCCGGAAAGTTCACTGCTGGAAAACACGCTGCCATCGGCGTTCATAAGACGATTCTGCACGTGCCGCCGTTTGTTCCCCAGCGCGTGGTGGTGGAGCGGGTGTTTGTGGGGCCGGATTATGAAGAGACATTGGTCGCGCCGCCGCTCCATATCGAGTGTTCGAGCAAGGAAGCACTTCGGCGACGAATTGTGGACATCGATAAGGGCGCGGCGTTTGTGTGGTTCAGCGCGGAGTCTGAGGAGCAGAAGCGCGGCGCAGTGATGGTCTACCTGCCAGTTGCTACCGATGCGACGGAAAGTCGCCGGGAGGGTCTCCGCGGCTGCGGAGCCTTTTATGTTGGCTTCTCTCAGCGGGAAATGGGCTGGCAGCCTGCGATGCTTCGTGGGATCGCGCATGGCGAAGTGGCGCATATGGAAGAGAGCGGTCGCGTTACGCTCGATGCGCGCTCATTGCAAAACGCGCGATGAATGGGAGCGATGCAAATGCACGAGCAGATTCCCTTGGGGAGTAACAAGCAAGAACAGGCGACGACAAAAGCCAATACGGGGATTCTTCGCTTCGCTCAGAATGACAAGCGTTTCATTATGACAAGCGTTTCATTGGTGGGCAGGCGGACGCGGTAAACTAGCTAAATGATTGATGATCTGGAATACCGATACTCCCCGGTGCGCGAGCGGGTTCGCGAGCTGCGGGAGTATCTTTGACTCGGCCCGGCTGAAGCGAGAACTGGCGGCGATTGAAGAGAAGATTTCCGATCCGGCGGTGTGGGCGGATGGGGCGCGGTCGCAGCCTTTGATGCGGGAGCGGAAGCGGCTGGAGACTCTGCTGGCGGACGATGCGGAGCTGGCACGGCGGCAGGACGATATCGAGGCTTACTTCGAACTGGCGAAGGAAGGCGAGGCGACAGAGCCTGACCTCGAGCGCGAGATTCCGGCGCTGGTGGAGTTCTCGGAAAAGCTGGAATCGAAGACGATGCTGTCGGGCGAGACCGATCCGCTGAACGCCATCGTCACAGTGCATCCGGGTGCGGGTGGGACGGAGAGCCAGGACTGGGCCGAGATGCTGATGCGGATGTATCTGCGCTGGGCGGAGCGGCAAGGGTTCAAGACCGAGATCAACGAAATTCAGGACGGCGACGAGGCAGGGATCAAGTCGGCCACGTTCACCATCACGGGCGAGTTCGCGTTCGGCCTGCTGAGCGGCGAGACGGGCGTGCACCGGCTGGTGCGGATTTCGCCGTTCGACCAGGCAAAGCGGCGGCATACGAGTTTTGCGAGCGTGTTTGTAAGCCCGGAGATTGACGACACTATTGTGATCGACATCAAGACCGAGGACCTGCGCATCGATACGTACCGGTCGGGCGGCAAGGGCGGGCAGCATGTGAATACGACCGACTCGGCGGTGCGCATTACGCATATTCCGACGGGGCTGGTGACGGGCTGCCAGAACGAGCGCTCGCAGCACAAGAATAAAGAGAGAGCGATGAAGATGATGCGCTCAAAGCTGTACGAGTACGAGTTGGATAAGAAGAAGGCGGCGACGCGGAAGATTGAGGATTCGAAGCTGGAGATCGGGTTTGGATCGCAGATTAGGAGCTACGTGCTGCAGCCGTACCGCATGGCGAAGGACCTGCGGACTCGGGTTGAGGTCGGAGACGTCGATAAGGTGCTGGATGGCGATCTGGAGCCATTTATCCGTGGGTATCTGCGGATGCGGCGCGAGGGCAACCTGCCGGCTACGGTTGAGGAAGATGATGTGGGTTAGTTGAAATAAACCGACCACGGATTGCGCGGATTCGAACGGATTTAAGAGCAAATTGGGTTGATCCGTTTTGATCCGCTCAATCGGTGGTCGGTTTGTCGTTTGGATGCATCCAAGATTGAGCGACAGGGAGGCGAGCAGATGGCGAAGCCGGATACGACCAAGACGGCCAGCGAGGGTGAGGAGTTGCGCACGCAGTTGGCGGCGCTGCTGGATGGTGGGCAGGCGCATGCGACCTTTGCGGAAGCGGTCAAGGGCTTTCCGCGCGAGCTGCGCGGAGTGGTTCCTGAGGGGCTGCCTTATTCGGCGTGGCAATTGCTGGAGCACATTCGGATTACACAGCGGGACATTCTGGATTTCTCAGCGCCGCCGACGGGTGGCTATCACGAGTTGAAGTGGCCCGAGGGCTATTGGCCGAAGGAGAGCGTGCCGGAAAGTGCGGACGCGTGGGATCGATCGGTCAAGACGATCGAGGCGGACCTCGAAAAATTCAAGGAGCTGATCTTGAAGCCGGGGGCGGATCTGGCGAAGCCGTTTCGTTGGGGGACGGGACAGAATCTGCTGCGTGAGGCTCTGCTGGTCGCCGACCACAATGCGTATCACATCGGCGAGATGATCCTGCTGCGGCGGCTGCTAGGTGCGTGGAAGTAAACCAGTGGTCAGTGGTCAGTGGGCCGGTGCGGAGGAGATTGTCGCGGTGAACGA
Organism: Acidobacteriaceae bacterium; assembly: GCA_036390355.1. Lineage (GTDB taxonomy): Bacteria > Acidobacteriota > Terriglobia > Terriglobales > Acidobacteriaceae > Edaphobacter. The sequence goes on along the minus strand of DASWCA010000394.1, from coordinate 1,456 downwards.
GCCTGAAGTAATTGACGAGATGCTGGGCGATGGGCGGGCGCGGACGATTGCGGTGGTCGGATTGTCGGAGAATCCGAGCAAGCCCAGCCACTACGTTTCGGCGTACATGCAGCAGCATGCGTACAAGATTTATCCAGTGAATCCTTCGATCGAGAAGGTGCTGGGCGAGAAGAGCTACAAGTCGCTGACGGAGTTGCCGGTGAAGCCGGATGTGGTGAATGTGTTTCGCGTGCCTTCGATGATTCCGGCGATTGTGGACGAGATGTTGATGCTTGGGCTGAAGGAGTTGTGGGTCCAGCAAGGGATTGTGAATGTGGAGGCGGCGGAACGCGCGGAGCAGGGCGGGATCAAGGTAGTGATGGACCGCTGCATCATGGTGGAACACCGGCGGAGGCAGTTGTAAGGTGCAGGTTGTTAGTTGCTGGTTGTTGGTTGCTTGTTCCCGCGAGGGCAGGTGTCGAACTTCCGACAAACCGGAGACGAAGTAGAGACATCCTGAACGGAAGCCAGGAACTACAATCGAGGGAAGTGAGGAAAGTGCGCCAGATACGCGTCTTGTTGCTGCTGCTGTTCGTGGCGGGGTGGAGTTGCGCGCGGGCGCAGATTGCCGCGGTGGGCGATGGCGGCCCGGGACCGGTGAAGGCGTCGCACCTGACTGCGGAGTTGGTGTCGCTGGGTCCGGCGATTGCTCCGGGCGGGACGCAGGAGGTTGGGCTGGTGCTCACGATCGACGAGCATTGGCACGTCTACTGGATCAACGCGGGCGACTCCGGCGAGCCGCCGAAGATTACGTGGACTTTGCCTGAAGGCATTACAGCCGGGGCGATGCAGTTCCCTATCCCGGAGCGGCTGCCGCTGGGTCCGCTGATGGACTTTGGCTACGAAGAAGAGGTCGCATTTCCGGTGACGATTTCGGCGGCGCCGACGGTGAAGCATGGGCCGGTTCATCTGGACGCGCAAATCTCGTGGCTGGTGTGCGCACAGGTTTGTCTGCCGGGCAAGGCGCATCTCGGCATCGATCTGACGGTGCAGCCGGGTGCGCCCAATGTGGAGCAGGAGCCGAAGCTCGGGGCGCTGGGCGAAGCGATGACGCTGATCCCGAAGCCGCTGCCTGCGGGGATGAAGTTCTCGGTCGAGGGTGACAAGCAGCAATTTGCGCTCACACTGATCGGTGGCAAGCGCGAGAAGGACGCGGAGTTCTATCCGTTCGATAAAGATCCGACGGACTTGATTGCGAATGCGGCGGAGCAGGATATCGAGCCGCAGCGCGATGGCGTGCGGCTGTATGTAAAGCGATCGCCCGATCTGACGGCGCTTCCGCCAACGCTGCATGGCGTGCTCAAGTTATCCGACAGTGTGGCTTACAACGTGACCGCGCCGGTGGTGCAGGTTACGGCTGTCGCGGCCCCGGCGGCGGGCGGCGGTTCTGCGACCGAGGCTGGAGTGATGGGCGCGA
>DASWCA010000393.1:0-9089 GCA_036390355.1 Acidobacteriaceae bacterium | reverse complement strand
ATTTCCAGGATCTCCGGGTGGGAGACGCTCTCGAAGCTACGGGCTGAGAGTACGGTGCGGATGGCTTCGCGGTCGGCTCCGGTGCCGCGTTCGAGGGCGTGGATGACGGCGAGGGTGGCTTTGCCTTCGCGGAGGTCGGAGGCGACGGGCTTGCCCAGGATGTCCTCGGCAGCGGTGAGGTCGAGTACGTCATCGACGATCTGGAAGGCGAGGCCGAGGTTGCGGCCGTATTCGCCGAGCTGCGACTCGATCTCAGGAGTGGAGTGGGTGATGGCCGCGCCTAGTTGCATGGAGACGCTGAAGAGGCACGCCGTCTTGCGGTAGATAAGGTCGAAGTATTCCTCTTCGTTGATGAGATGGCCGAGCTTCTGCATCTGGAGGAGCTCGCCCTCAACCATCTGCTGGGTGAGCGAGATGAGCAGGTCGAGTACGCGGAAGTTGCGCTCTTCGAGGGCCGTGGAGAAGGACTGCATGTAGAGCCAGTCGCCGGCGAGGACGCACTTGGCGTTGCCCCAGGTGGTGTTGGACGAGGGGCGTCCGCGGCGGAGCTCGGCTTCGTCGATGATGTCGTCGTGGACGAGTGTGGCGGTGTGCAGCATCTCGACTACGGCGCCAAGGCGAATGCGGGAGTGAGTGGTGCATCCGAGAGCTTTGGAAGAGAGGAGCAGAAGCAGCGGGCGGATGCGCTTGCCGCCGCCGGCCATCAGGTATTGTGCGATGTCGGTGACGACATCGACTTCAGAGGCAGACTGGCGGAGAAACTCCTGCTCGATCGCGGCGAGGTCGTCGCGGAGGAGATCGAAGACCTCTTTGGCGGTCGCGATGGAGAGGGTGCTCACGCAACTTTAGAGTAGCAGGTCGGAGATGATGTTCCGACAGAAATGTGATGTAACTCACAGTGGGGCCAGCGATTGCGCCGGTGCTCCTGGGAATACTCTTGCAGGGAGGACCAGGCTAGCTGCGGAAGTTGGTGAACTGGAGGGCAACGCCGAAGTCGCCGGCGCGGAGTTTGCCCATGATCTGCTGAAGGGTGTCCTTGTCTTTGGAGACGACGCGGACGGTGTCGCCCTGAATCGAGGCCTGGGCTTTGAGCTTGGACTCTTTGATGAGGGCAACGATTTTCCTGGCGGCGTCGGAGTTGACGCCCTGCTTGAGCTTGATCTTCTGGCGGACGGAGGAGTTTGCGGCGGGCTCGATCTTTTCGTACTCGAGATTCTTGAGGGAGATGCCGCGCTTGACCATGCGCTGGGAGAGAATCTCTGTGACGGACTTCAGGGAGTATTCGTTCGCGCTGGCGAGTTGGATGGTCTCGTCGCCTTCGAGTTGGATTGTGGACTTGGTGTCCTTGAGATCGAAGCGGGTGTGGACTTCTTTGGAAGCCTGATCGATCGCGTTCTTTACTTCCTGGATATCTACTTTGCTGACTACGTCGAAGCTGTTGTCGGAGGCCATGTCTTACAAGGTACAAGGTACTAGGCACTAGGTTCAAGGTTGAAGAGGCGGTGGAAGTTAGCGGTGGTTTGGGCGGCGATCTCGGCGGGGGAGATGCCGCGGAGTTCGGCGAGGGTGGCTGCGGTGTGGGTGACGAGGGCAGGCTCGTTTTGCTGGCCGCGGTGCGGGATGGGTGCGAGAAAGGGGGCGTCGGTCTCGATCAGGATGCGGTCGGCGGGGGCGAAGGCGGCGGCCTCGCGGATTGCGACGGCCTTGGGGTACGTCAGATTGCCGGCGAAGGAGAGATAGAAGCCGAGGTCGAGCGAGAGGCGGGCCTGGTCCACCGTGCCGGAAAAACAGTGCATGATGCCGCCGAGTGCGTGGGACTTCCAGTGGTCGTGGAGGAGGGCGAGGAGGTCTTCCCAGGCGTCGGCTGGGCCGAATTTTTCCTTGGCCTGGGGTGTTGCGAGTTCGGAGGTGCGGCAATGGATCAGGATCGGTTTACGGGCGGCTGCGGCGAGGTGGAGCTGCGCGATGAAAGCCGCTTTCTGCATCTCGATGGCAGGGTTGTCGAAGTGGTAGTAATCGAGGCCGATCTCGCCGATGGCGATGCAGCGGTCGCGATGGACGAGGGATGCGAGCTGAGTGAGGGTTTCGAGCGAGAGGCTGGATGCTTCCTGAGGATGGATTCCGGCGCTGGCGTAGATGGCGGGAAGGTCGGGGGAGTTCGTCGACTCTGCAATTTCGAGGGCGCGATGCATGGTGGCGGGGCCGTCTCCGATGCCGATCGCGAGAATGGTGCGGACGCCGGCGGCGTGGGCGCGAGTGAGGACCTGCGGGAGATCACCGGAGTACATGTCGAGGTGGGCGTGGGAGTCTGTGAGGTGCATGGGTTCCAGGTACTAGGTACAAGGTACTAGGTGTGAAGCGCTGGCGACGAGTTTAGCGTGCGCGAGTTAGGATAGCGTCCATGAAAAGCATCGGCCGCCGCGGTTTTTGTGTCGCTCTTCCTGCCTTCGCTGCTTTCGGCGCGGGCGTGACTCCATTGCTTCGGGCGCAGGTCCATACGTCGGAGTTTCCCGCGCCCGCGGGGCAGCAGCCCGCAAGCCCAACTCTGCCGGCGAACGACAAACCTGGGCCGGTTGTGTCCAGCACGGCGGTGGGGACGCTTGGCACGGCGCGGGCGATTCCGTTGGATCAGATGCCGGTGCGGGCGATGGCCAACGGCGGGGAGAGCCGGGACATCGCGCATGGGACGTTGGCGACCGGTGAGAAGGTGAGTCTGCACCAGTCGATGCAGCCGGTGGCTCAAACGCCGCCGGCGTTGCACGTGATTCAGCACTCGGAGTTCATTTGCGTGCGCGAGGGGGAGTTGGAGTTCCAACACGAGGTGGATGGGAAGGTGATCGCGGAGAGGGCGGGGCCGGGCGGCGTATTTTATGTTGCATTCGGGACGAAACATGCAGTCAAGAATGTGGGGAACGTTCCGGCGAAGTATTTTGTGGTGGCGATTGGCGGGGATGCGAAGTAAAGACCTCCGCCATTTCGGAATTGAAAGCGCGGTCGAGGTCAGTGTGGGTGCCAAAGGCTGTGTGGGCGGTGTAGGATTTCCGGCATGAATTCTATGAGTCGTCGTGATCTTTGTGCTGCTCTTTCGTCTTTTGCGGCTTTGGCTGCTGCCTCGACTGGGGGGCTATCCCAGGAGCCAGGAGGGCCGGGCACATTACCCGAGGTGATGGCAGTGCCGCCTCCGCCGGGGTCGGCGGGGGACCCGGTGTTGTCGATGCCGCGAACGTTCCGCTTTGACGAGCTTCCCGTGGTGAAGACGGCGAACGGCGAGACTCGCGCGGTGGTTCGCGGAGTGCTGCCGACGGGCGAAGCGGTGGAGATGCATGAGACGAGGCTGCTGCCGGGGCATATGCCTCATCCGCCGCACAAGCATCGGCACTCCGAATTCATGATGATCCGTGAGGGCACGTTGGAGTTCGACAACAACGGGACGCCGCAGCGTGTGGGACCGGGTGGAGTGATCTTTGCCGCGTCGAACATTATGCATGGGCTGAAGAATGTGGGGGAGACTCCGGCGAATTATTTTGTGATTGCGATTGGGCGGGAGACTCCGGCGACGCCAGTGTAGGCATCCTTCGGGTGCCGTGGAATCGGACGCGCGTTCGGCACGTGGGCGATCCCGGATGTTCGGGGTTGGTTCTCTGGGTGCTATGCGCACCAATGGCAAGTGACGGGCATCACAGGCGGATTGCGGAGAAATCGAATACCCTGAGCCTGTTAGGAATTGCCAGGTTTTGAACTAGGACTGAACTTGTCGTATATTCAATCTGTATCAGAACACTTGACCGGGCCCCTGCGGCTGTCTCTTGGCGGAGACCACAGGAACCCGGAGACCACAAACCGTGCAGGCTTGCGGATTTCTTCATCATAGGGGCCGCAGCCTGCGCATAGCAACCGGGGATCTATCCCCTGGGAAAGTGAATGGAGTGTCTATGCGACGCGTGCCTGGTGCTTTTGGCGGCAGGAATTTCCTCTGCCTTTTTCTCTTGAGCCTTCTTTTTGCGACCGCTGAAGCGCAGCAGCAAAGGCAGCGGTTTGAGCTGATTGCGGTTGATGCGTCGGGAGCCGTTATTCCGGCGGCCACCGTGATTGTTCAGGCAGACGGGATTGCGAAGCCTGCAGCGACCGGGGCAAGTAACAGCGCGGGAGAGTTTGGCGCCAGCGTTTTGCCGGGTGTCTACCGCGTCACGCTTACTCACGATGGATTCGAGACAGTGGAGCAGAGGGTGGATGTCGCTTCCGGTCAGGATGTGAAGCTGACGATCATTCTGCCTGTTTTGAAGACGACACAGTCCCTAGATGTTCATGCGGACGGCTTAAAGGCCGATCTCGCGACGTCGGCGACGCGGATGCCCATGACGATTCTGGAGACACCACAGCAGATTCAGGTGCTTACTGGAGAGTTGCTGCACGCACGCGCTGCAGAGAGCATGAAGCAGGCGGTGGAGATGGTGCCTTCGGTGGGTTTGCAACTGGGAGAAGGACGAAGAGATAACTTCTTCATCCGCGGGTTCAATGCGGTCAACGACATGTATATCGACGGAGTTCGTGACGGCGCGCAATACTACCGGGATCTTTCGAACACGGAGCGAATTGAGGTGCTCGAAGGTCCGGCGGCAGTGCTTTATGGTCGAGGCTCGTCGGGCGGTCTTATCAACCGGGTGACGAAGAAGCCAAGCATGGAGGGTACGCTGACCGAATTGAGCTACACGGCCGGCGGCTACGGAGAGCAGCGCGGGATCGCGGATCTGGACACGATTGTTCGAGGGACCAATGGGAAGCTGGGATTTCGGCTTACGGGCGCGGCGGAGCACGAGGGAAGTCAGAGGCACTTTTACTGGGAGGACCGTTATACGTTTGCGCCTACGCTTCTGTGGAAGCCGAGCGAGGCGAGCGCCATCTCTTTGCAAGTGGAGAGGTTGCGCGACGACAGGCTGCCGGACCGGGGAATTCCTTATCTTCCTGCGACGGGTGCGCCGGCGGCGGTTTCCGTGGGGAACTTCTATGGCTATGTCGGACCACTGGCGGGAAGCAATTTTATCCATTCCGCGGTTACAGACGGTACGGTCGATGCGCGGCACGCCTTCGCCGATGGATGGAACCTTCATGCTGTTCAGCGCCTGGCTGGGTACAACACGAATTTCGCGAACATGTATCCCACTGCCGTGACGGCTACCGGTGGCGGCTATCTGGTTGCGCGAGGCGAGTACCACGGGACACAGCTTTGGACGAATGCCGACTCGACGGTGGAAGCCTATCGCACGGCGCGTTTCCTGGGGATGCAGCACATGGTGCTAGTGGGGGTGGAGTATGGGCGCGAGGTGACAGACTCGACCCAGTACAATGGCCCGACCAACCAGACGCCGGTGAGTTTGTTGAATCCGATTCCGACGGCGCCGATTCTGAGCACGGTGTTGAGCAGGAACAATCGCTTTCTTGGGCAGACGGTGGCGGCTTACGTTCAGGACCTGGTGACGATCGCTCCCAGGTGGAAGGCGCTGGTGGGGGTTCGGTTTGACGATTTTCGCCAGACGCTGGAACTGCTGCCGCCGACGAACACGACGGCAAATCTTGGGCGGACGGATTATGCTGCGAGTCCGCGGCTGGGCGTCGTGTATCAGGCGCGGACGTGGGCTTCGGTCTATGGGAACTACAGCCGAACCTTCGATCCTTCGGGAGAGGGCTTGTCGCTTGCGACGAACAACGCGCAGTTGGAGCCTGAGGTGACGCAGAACTACGAGCTGGGAGGCAAGGCGAATCTGCTGCGTGACAGGCTTCTAGGGACGGCAAGTGTGTTCCGGCTCGATCGCACCAACATCAAGACGACGGATCCGAATAACCCATTGGCGTTGCTGAATCTAGGTGAACAGCGCACGAATGGGGCGGAAGTGAATTTGCAGGGCGCGATCGCCCGGCGCTGGCAGGTCTACGGCGGATATGCATGGCTCGATGGCCGGATTGTCTCGTCGACTACGCTTTCCAATGGGGTGAGCCTGCAGGGGCGGCGTCCTGCGATGGCGCCGCTGCATGGCGGGAGCGTATGGACGACGTATAGCTTCGAGAACGGATTTGGATTTGGCGGCGGAATCGTGAGCCGGGCGAAGCAATTTGCCGCGACTGACAATCTCGCCCGGTTGCCTGCGTATGCGCGGGTTGACGCTTCGGTGTTCTATCGCCGTGCGCGATACGAGATTCAGGCCAATATTCAAAATCTCGGCAATGTGAAGTACTACGATGCTGCGCAGTCCGATTACCAGATCTTTCCGGCAGAGCCTATCAACGCTGCGGTTACGGCGAGGTGGCGATTCTGAGGTTGTGACCCCATGTTCGATGCGGTGAGGCTCGCGTCGAACATGGACACCCGGCTTATTTTTGGGGATGTTTGGAGTCGGCCATTTTGTGGATTTCGCTGCCAGCGAGGAGGAAGCCGCCTACGCCGTAGTTGTAGCTGGCGGAGGGTTTGAAGGTGGAGGGCTGTGCGCCGGTCTGCTGGATGTCTCCGAGTCGGCCGTCGGCGTAGATGTGCTTCAGCATGCCGGCCCAGGCTTTGGTGATGACTGGGGTATAGACCTTGCGATCGAGAATGCCGTTGTTGACGCCCCAGGCCAGGCCGAAGGTCATCAGTGCCGAGCCTGAGATTTCGGGCTGGCCGTAGGCGGCAGGGTCGAGCAGGCCGGAGGTCCAGAGGCCGTCGGGGCGCTGGATTTTGGCGACGGCTGCAGCCATCTCCTTGAGCTGTGTCTCGTATTTGACGCGAGCGGGATCGTCCTTTGGCAGGTATTGAAGCGTGCGCGCGAGGCCGCCCATCACCCAGCCTTCGCCGCGCGACCAGAACATCTTCTGGCCGTTCTTTTCCTTCTTATCGATGAAAGTGGCGTCGCGGGAGTAGAGGTGGGCGACGGGGTCGTAGAGCAGTTGCGAAGTCTTGGCGAACTCCTCGTCGAGGTAGTGGATGTACTTCGTGTCGCCTGTGGCAGCATACATGCGCGCCCACACGGGCGGGGCCATGAAGAGGGCGTCGCACCACCACCACTCGATGCGCTTACCGGTACCGAGTTCGACGCGGGGCGTTGCGAGGACAGCGTCGAGAGCAGTCTTCGTCGGAGCGATTTGTTCCGGGTTCTTGTCGACGAGATAGAGTTCGAGGGAAGTCTGCGCGAGGCTTTGATCGTCGGCGTTGGGGAGTTTGGAACGCAGGTCCCAGTTGTAGCTCTTGCCTATTTGATTCATCGCTTCGCGATATTTGTTCTCGCCGAGTGACGATGACGCGGCCATGTATCCGGCGTAGAGTGCGCTCCAGGTCCAAATGCGGCCGTCAAGCAGGCGCGTGCGGTCGATGACGGTGAAGTACTGCTGGGATTGGGCGAGCTGCCAGTCGGCCACCATGCGCATGGCAGCGGTGACAGCCGCGGGCTTGATGGCGGGGGAGATATCTTTGGCGAGCGGGCCGGGATCGTCGGGGTCGGAGCCGAACTGGCGCGAGTTGTCACGGGCGATTCCGGCGAGACGGAGGGCTTCGGTGTTGGGAGGGGCGACGGGCGTGTCGGTCAGGCCGGGTGTGGCGGGTGGCTGTTGCGCTTCGGATGTACGTGAAAACGATGCGAACATAGAAACGCTCGCCGCAAGGGCGAGCACGCCCAACTTCTGCCGACCTGACATCGATTTACCTCGCTTGGATGAAGAAATCCGGATACACGGGATAGTCCGTGCATCCGGCAAGAGGATGATATCTGAAGCGGAGAGTGTCAAGCATCAGGGCAAAGCGAATCGCATAGAGCATAGAGAAGGAGAGGACGTAGAGACAGTGTCGGTGGGTAGGAGACTCCGCGTTTTTGCTGTTCAGCGATGAGGTATGAGCTATGAGGCATGAGCGTTTGCCGATTCGGCTTTCAGCGATCAGCGACGTGGGCTAGAAGTTGAGGCGGCCGGAGAATTGGAAGTCGCGGCTTCCGCCGTTGTTGGTTGCGGTAGTGACGGTTCCGAAAGAGCCGTTGTTGATGCCGGTGCCGATCCCGCCGAAGGTGACCTTATTGGTCACATTCTGGCAGTCCACGCCGAAGATGAACTTGACGCGCTCGGGCGTGATGTTGAAGGTTCGGCGGACGCTCATGTTGAGGTTGTAGACGCCGGGCGCGCGCAGTCCGAAGGGGTTGCGCGGCGCGTCGCCGATCTTGAACTGGCTAGGATTGCAGAAGGGCGAAGTAGAGCCGCTTCCGCACGCCTGATTGCTCGAATCGATTCCCGATGTGCCGACGTAGTTTGTATTCGAGATCAAGCCGTTGACATAGTGGACGGTGCCAAGAGTCTTAGCAGTGGTGCCCGCGCCCCAACTGCCATTCTGGCGCACTGACTGCCCAGCGAAGTTGGGGTTCAGGTCCGGCATGCATTGGCCTGCGGTGGGCTGGAAAGTGGTGGAGCAGGCCGACGAGGTGATGCTGAGCGGAGTTCCGGACAGGTAGGTGAAGATGCCGGAGAGCTGCCAGCCGCCTGCGAGCTGGCGAACAAGCATGCGGTCTCCGCCGAGGTTGCCCTTGCCGAATGGGAGATCGTAAACGCCGTATGCGGAGACGTTCTGGGGAACGCTGTTGGCGCTGACCGAACGGTCGATGCGGTTCTGCTTCCAGGATTGGCCGCTGAGGAGCACGGTTGAGGGAAGCGGCCATCCGCTGCGCTGTGTGCCGGCGTCGTCGATGTCGTGGGCGTACGTGTAGTTGACGGTGAAGGTGAGGCCGTGGGAGGGCCGCTTGGTCAGGGATAGCTGGAAGGCGTCGTAGATGGAGTTGGCGGACTGGCTGCCCCAGGTGTCGGTGGTTCCGGAGAACTGCGGCATCCAGGTGAGCGCGCGATAGATGGTCGCCTGACCCGCGCCGGCGGTTCCGCTGGCTGCCGCCTGTGCGAAACCGGGGTAGGGCAGGTTGATGGCGGGCAGGCCGGCGGCGGCAGCTTTGGCGTTCGCGGTTGCGAGGTTGGCTGTGGTGGCGGGCAGATTCAACGTGGTGCCGAGGGCGTAGTAGATGGGGTTGATCTGGCCGGATTGCAAGCCGCGGATGTTGGATGCGCCGGCGATGAAGTGACTCTCCGATCCGGCA
>DASWCA010000392.1:0-2013 GCA_036390355.1 Acidobacteriaceae bacterium | reverse complement strand
AGCCCGAATCCCACATACGGCTCCCGCTGCCAATACTTCGCATTGTGCCGCGACGCGCACCCATGCCGCGCAAAGTTGGATATCTCGTACTGCGCAATTCCAGCCGCCTCCAGCCACTCGCAAGCCGCTCCATACCACTCTGCAATCTCATCTTCCGAAGCGACTTCTCCGGCCCCGTACTTCGCGCCCGAAGCCAGCATCTCCCGGCCCAGCCGCGAATCCTCATCCACCTCAAGCATGTACATGCTCACGTGGGGAACTCCGCTCTCGATCGCCACGCCGGCCGACTCGCGCCAACTCGCCGCTGTCTGCCGCGGCAATCCCACAATCAAATCCACGTTAATATTCGAGATACCCGCCGTCCGCAGACGCTCGATCTCCGTCAGGCACATCTCCCGCGTGTGCAACCGCCCCACCGCCTTCGCCTCGGCATCCACAAACGACTGCACCCCAAAGCTGATCCGGTTCATCCCCTGGCGCAGCATCTCGTCGAGCGTCTCCCCGCCCAACTGTCCCGGAGCACATTCCAGGGTCACCTCCGCGTCCACTGCCACCTCAAATTCACCCCGCAGCGCCTCAAAGAGCCGCCGCATCTGGCCTGCTCCCAGCAAACTCGGCGTCCCCCCGCCGAAGAAGATCGTATCCACCCGTCCCGGCACCGGCGCGTCCATTCGCTCCACCGCCGACCGGGTCTCCGACATCTCCGCGCATACCCGGTCCACATACCGGTCGATCCGCTCCGCTCCAAACACCCCGGAGGCAAAGTTGCAGTACGTACACTTCGCCCTGCAAAACGGCACCGAAATGTACACGCCAACCGAATCGTTCACCCGAGCATCTCCATCATTGGGTAGTGGGTCAGTTTGGTAAGAACAACTACCGAGATTCTGACTCTGCGAGTCAGAATGACGCCGCGGAGGGTTTCGAACCAACTCACCACACATATTTCATAATTCTTTCACGAACATCTGAGTCACACGCCTGCCGCGACCGTCTAATCGGAAGCATTCCGGACGAACGCCAACATGACAATCTTCGATACGCCTCGATTCCGTGTCTTCGCCCTGTGCGCGACGGTCGTTTTCGTAGCGCTGTTTGGGCTGCTCTTCACGCATCATATTGCAGCGGTTCACGCCTCCAGGCGCTCGGTAGCCGAGGCTGACGCACGTGTCGTCTTTCCCACGGACGACTCACACACCGACTTGCGCACCGGCTCTGCGCCCAACCCGACCCGCACTCCGGTCGTCGTCGAACTCTTCACCTCCGAAGGCTGCTCCAGTTGCCCACCCGCCGATGCACTCCTGGCGCATCTGCTGAAAGACCAGCCCGTTCCCAACGCCGACATCCTCGTCCTTGAGGAGCACGTGGACTATTGGAACTCGCTCGGCTGGAACGACCGTTTCTCCTCCCACCAACTCACGGCCCGGCAGACCCAATATGCCCACGATCTGCACCTCGACAGTGTGTACACCCCGCAGATGGTCGTCGACGGGACCAACCAGTTCGTCGGCAACGATAGCAGCTATGCCGTCAGCGCCATCTCCCATTCCGCCCGCGCACCTAAGTTAAACCTCGCGATCTCGGCGCTCGCCGTCGACGGCAGGCAACTGTCAGGCACCATCTCCCTCACCGCGGGCACCACAGACGTTTCGGATGCCGATCTGTACGCCGCAGTGGTGGAATCCAGCGCTTCCACCGAGGTGAAGGAGGGCGAAAACGGCGGGCGCACCCTCCAGCATGTCTCCATCGTCCGCAACCTGCAGCGCATCGGCAGGTCTGCCGACGCCGTCGCCGCTCCGCTAAAGTTCACGGTATGCACGCCCGCGGATACAGCCGCAGCAAACCTCCGCGTCGTCATCCTCCTCCAGCGCGCCGGCCAGGGAGCGATCCTGGCCGCAGCCTCTTCGCCGCAGGCGCCTGTTCCCGCTCCGGCTATCTCTACCGCCGTCCATTCCGGCACGTAAGATAGTCCGCAAGTCCCGAATCGTCCGCCGCCCGCCAGCATCTAGAATG
>DASWCA010000391.1:0-3369 GCA_036390355.1 Acidobacteriaceae bacterium | reverse complement strand
GAGCGCCTGCTTCAACCCAAGCGAAATACGCCGCTCAGCGGGACTGACAGACAGAATCACCGTCTCCACCACATCTCCCGCCTTCAGAATGTCGCTCGGCTTGTGAACCTTCTTCACCCACGACATCTCCGAAACATGAACCAGGCCTTCGATTCCCGGTTCCAACTCAACGAACGCGCCGAAGTCCATCAGCCGCGTCACCGCGCCGGTAATTCGCTGGCCGACCTCATATCTCTCCGCCGCTGTCTCCCAGGGCTCCGCCTCAAGCTGCTTCAGCCCCAGCGAAATCCGCTTGCTCTCCGCGTCAACCTTCACCACCTTCAGCCGCAGTTCCTGGCCTACGGTCAGCACGTCCTCAGGCTTCTCCACGCGGCTCCACGCAATATCGCTGATATGCAGCAGGCCATCGATCCCGCCAAGATCGATGAACGCTCCATACGCGGCAAGACTTCGCACCGTCCCGCTGACAATGTCGCCTTCTTTCAACGTCCCATAGCGACTCGCCGCAGCCGAACGCGCCTCCTCTTCAACGATCGCGCGCCGGTCGACTACCACGTCTTCGTCGGTCACATCCAGCTTGGTGATGCGGCAGGTGATCTCTGTGCCCACCAGCTTCTCCATCTCCGCCGCATCCCGCACGCCGCTGCGTGAAGCCGGCATAAATGCGCGCACGCCAACATCGACAGTAAGGCCGCCCTTCACCACCGCCGTTACCATCCCGACCACTGCTGTCTTTTGCGCGAACGCCTCTTCCAGCGAGGCCCAGTCAACAGGCTGAATCACCTTGTGGCGCGAAAGCTCGTAGTAGCGCTCGGCATTGCGGCCCTTCACCGATACCCGAAATTTGTCTCCGAGCGCGACTCCGTCAGCGTTGTTCTCGAATGCGGTGCGCGGCAGAATGCCCTCTGACTTGTAACCGATATCCAGATATACAAATTCCGCGTCGAGCGAGACGACCGTGCCTTCCAGTTGCGTCGTGCAGTCTTCGGTCTTGTGGGAATGGGACTGCTCGAACTGCTTCAGCAAATCGCCAAACGATTCAGTGGATGATTCGGAGGGGTCTTCAACGGTGGGCAAGGATTCAGGAACAATCTCGTTTGGCATAATGTCTCCCAACCATTTTGTCACGAGGCGGATCGCTCCAACATTTCCTCCGCCCTCGGCTTGGTAAAGTAAAGGCATGACGGATGATGCAGGTTCGACGATGGGACCGATGCCGCAAGGCTTTCAATGGGGTGCGGTACGCGCGGGAATCAAGGCGAGCGGCAACCTGGACCTGGCCGTTGCGGTGCCAGCGCGTGGCGCGGTTGGTGCGGCTATGTATACCTCGAACCGCGTGGTCGCGGCGCCAGTCGTCGTCGGCCGGCGCCATCTGCTGGCTACCGGAGGACGCGTTGGCGCGGTCCTCGTCAACGCCGGCAACGCCAACTGCGCGACTGGTGCGCCTGGAATCGACGGATGTGTCGCAACCTGCGTCGCCGCGGCTGAATCCTTCGGCTGCATCTTCGACGAAGTCGTCCCCTCATCCACCGGCATCATCGGCGTCCCATTCCCCGCGGAAAAAGTCGTCGCCGCCATGCCCGCCCTCAAGGCCGTGATCGGCAGCACGCCTGAGCACGCGGAATCCTTCGCTCGTGCCATCATGACCACCGACACGAAGCTGAAGACTGCGCATGCGGTCGTTCCTGTCGACAATGCCGAGGTCCGCATCTGGGGCTGTGCCAAGGGCGCCGGAATGATCTATCCGCAGCTCGGAGCGCCCGTCGGGCCGCCCCACGCTACGATGCTCGTCTACCTCTTCACCGACGTAGCCGCCGAGGCCGCCGAACTTGGCGCCGCACTGAGCGCCGCTGTCGAAACCAGCCTCAACTCCATCTCCATCGATGGCGATACTTCCACCAACGACACCGTCCTGCTCGTTGCCAGCGGAGCCAGCGGCGTGAAGTTAAACAGGGAACTGGTCCCTGCCTTCGACTCCGCCCTCAGCGATGTCTGCCATTCGCTCGCGCACCAGATCATCGCAGACGGCGAAGGCGTGACCCACGTCGTCACGCTCGACATTCGCGGCGCAGCTTCCGCGGCGGACGCCGACCTGGTTGCCCGCGCTATTGCGAACAGCCCACTCTGCAAAACCGCGTGGTCCTCGGGCGACCCGAACTGGGGCCGCCTGCTCGCCGCCGCCGGCTACAGCGGCGCGAACATCGAGCCTGAGCGCATCCGCATCTGGGTGGGTGCTGAGCCGGTGTTCGAATATGGCATGCGCGCACCGGCCTTCGACGAAGCCGCCGCCCACGCCGCCATGATGGCTCCCGAATACACCATCACCATCGACCTCGGCCAGGGCGACGGAACCTGCCGCTTCCTCACCTGCGACCTCACCGTCGAATACGTTCACATCAACGCCGACTACTCTACCTAGTCCTGGTCACTGGCGTATCGAGAACCATACCCCGTACTTAAGTCCTAAAGTACCTTAATCAAAGGACTTAGGTTGGTCCTATGGTATATACTTTTCTGTAAAGTCTTCATTCCGGGAGACTTAATTTGTAAAGTACTATTAAATGTTAGACTTAGCTTTCCCACTGCTTTCACCAAAGATGCCGGACGAATTTGCGCGCGGCAATCTTCCCCAATCTTCATTATATCCTGGCAGGTCAAGCATTTGCCGATTGGTTTGGCGCTAAGTTAAAGCTAGATAAAGAGATAATAATTGCGCTCACCTAATACAACAGATATTTCTCCCGCTTTTCTTTGAAAGCCGCCAGCCCTGCCGACCATCCCGCCGCAATAGTCCGCGGATCGTCTCCGCGCTCCAGCGCGGCCATCGTCTCGGAGTTGGCTACCAGCCGTGCAGCCTTATCGAGCTTGAATTGGGTCGGGTATAGATGGTGGAGCGCGCTGAGAATCTCGATTCCCAGCTCCGGCGAATCCAGCGACTTCCGGTCGGTCACGGTCATGCGCACGCCCTCGATCGTCTGGCCGTGGTACGGATACTTGTTCGCATCCTCCGTCACTGCAAATTTTGTTGCCGCGAACGTCACCCCTGGAATCTTCCGCGCTGTCAGATACTCCGCAATTGACTTGCCATCGAACCATGCTGGAACCTCGGGCGCACTCTTTGCAGCAGCCGTCACCCCCGCGCCAAATACCTCAAACGGCATCGCTGTCCCGCGTCCCACCGACACGTTCGTCGCGTCCAGCATGCCCACGCCCGGATACAGCACTGCCTCCTCCACACTCCGCAGATTTGGCGAAGGGTTCACCCACTTCACCCCGGTATCATCAAAAAACTCGCCGCGCTTCCAATGCTCCATCGGGACCACCGCCAGGGGCGCGGCGACGCCGCAAGTCCCCGGATGCTCCGCGCGC